>JBFICU010000001.1:0-21006 GCA_041581855.1 Porticoccus sp.
ACCATGATCCAGTCTCACCGCTTCGGCGAGGCGGACTATCGCGGCGAACGTTTTGCTGACTGGGGTCAGGATCTGACAGGCAACAACGATCTCCTTTCCCTGACGCAACCGGCGGCCATCAAAGCCATCCACCGCACCTATTTGGAAGCCGGTGCGGATATCGTCGAAACCAACACCTTTAACTCCACTTCGGTTTCCATGGCCGACTACGGCATGGAGTCACTGGTACGAGAGTTAAACGAAACAGGTGCCAGAATTGCACGTGAAGCCTGTGATGCCGTTGCCACTGCGGATCGTCCCCGTTGGGTAGCGGGTGTCCTTGGCCCAACCAGCCGCACGCTCTCTATCTCTCCGGACGTCAATGACCCTGGCGCCAGGAACACCAGCTTTGATGAATTGGTGGAAACATATATCACTGCCACGGAGGGGCTAATTGCCGGCGGCGCGGACCTCATCCTGATCGAGACCATATTCGACACCCTGAATGCCAAAGCCGCCATCTTTGCCGTACAAAGTGTATTCGACAAACAGGGCTTCAGTTTGCCCATCATGATTTCCGGCACCATTACCGATGCCAGTGGGCGCACCTTGTCCGGCCAGACGCCGGAAGCTTTCTGGAACTCTCTCTCTCACGCCAGACCCTTTTCGATCGGGCTGAACTGCGCGTTAGGTGCAAAAGAGTTGCGCCCCCATATCGAGGAACTCTCTCGGGTTGCCAACACGCTGGTCAGCGCCCATCCCAATGCAGGCCTGCCCAATGAGTTTGGCGAATACGATGAAACCGCTGACGAAATGGCGGAAATTGTGGCCGAGTTTGCCAAAAGCGGACTCGTCAACATCATCGGTGGTTGCTGTGGCACCACCCCGGAACACATTCGCACTATTGCTGAAGCTGTAAGCCAATTTCCAGTGCGGCAAATTCCAGACATCGCTCCCGCCTGTCGGTTGTCAGGCCTCGAACCCTTCAACATTACTGCCGAATCCCTATTCGTTAACGTCGGTGAGCGCTGTAATGTCACGGGTTCTGCACGCTTTAAACGTCTCGTTCTGGATGGTGATTACAACACTGCCCTGGAAGTTGCACGCCAACAGGTGGAAGACGGCGCTCAAGTGATCGACGTCAACATGGACGAAGGCATGTTGGATGCGGTGGAGGCCATGACCACCTTTCTGAAACTGGTGGCCACCGAACCGGACATATGCCGTATTCCACTGATGATCGACTCCTCCAAATGGCATGTGATCGAAGCAGGTTTGAAGTGGGCTCAGGGCAAATGTATCGTCAATTCCATTAGCCTCAAAGAGGGCGAAGAGTCCTTTATCGAACAGGCAAAGCTTTGCCTCCGGTACGGTGCTGCCGTGGTGGTCATGGCATTCGATGAGAATGGTCAGGCGGACAACCTGGAGCGTCGCAAAGTCATTTGCCAGCGCTGTTACGATATTCTGGTGAATCAGGTCGGCTTCCCGCCTCAGGACATTATTTTTGATCCCAACGTATTCGCCGTCGCCACCGGTATTGACGAGCACAACAATTATGCCGTGGACTTTATTGAGGCCGCTCACTGGATCAAAGCCAATCTGCCCGGCACATTGATTTCCGGCGGCATCAGCAACGTGTCATTCTCTTTCCGCGGCAACAACCCGGTTCGAGAAGCCATTCACTCGGTGTTTCTCTACCACGCTATCCGCGCCGGCCTCAGCATGGGCATCGTCAACGCCGGGCAGCTGGCCGTGTACAGCGACCTGCCCGATGAGCTGCGAGAAAAAGTTGAGGACGTAATCCTCAACCGTCACTCGGAGGCGACCGAAAACTTGCTCAACATTGCCGAAAAATATCGCGGCGATGGTACTGAAGAGAAAAAAGAAGATTTGGAATGGCGCTCCTGGCCAGTCAAAAAACGTCTGGAACACGCCTTGGTCAAAGGCATCACCGCCTTTATTGAAGAAGATACCGAAGCTGCCCGCCAAGAAGCCGATCGCCCTTTGCATGTCATCGAAGGTCCGCTGATGGACGGCATGAACGTGGTCGGCGACCTCTTTAGTGAGGGCAAAATGTTTCTTCCCCAGGTAGTGAAGTCCGCCCGAGTGATGAAACAGGCAGTGGCGTACTTGCAACCCTTTATCGAAGCTGAAAAAGCGGACGGTGCCGAGGCCAATGGCAAAATCCTGATGGCCACGGTGAAGGGTGATGTACACGATATCGGTAAGAATATCGTTGGGGTGGTACTTCGCTGCAATAACTATGAGGTTATCGACCTCGGCGTGATGGTACCCGCGGAAAAAATTCTCCAAACGGCTGTCACTGAAAAAGTCGACATTATTGGCCTGTCCGGACTGATCACACCCTCACTGGATGAGATGGTTCATATTGCCAGTGAAATGGAGCGCCAGCAGCTCAATTTCCCCCTACTAATCGGTGGTGCCACCACATCCAAGGCTCACACCGCTGTCAAGATCGACCCCAAATTCAAGCGCAACCAGACTGTATACGTACCAGATGCTTCCCGCGCGGTCGGGGTCGCCAGCAAACTGCTCAGCAAGGAATTGCGCGATGCCTTTGTCGCAGATATTCAGCTTGAATACGAGCAGGTGCGTCTGCGCACAGCCAACCGCAAACCCAAAGGCACCAACCTGCCTTATACCGAGGCCAAAAAAGCGGGATTAAAAACTGACTGGCAACACTACCAGCCAACGACACCCTCAGTCATCGGTGTGCAAGTGCTGGACGACTATCCCCTGGAACAATTGATTGAACTGATCGACTGGACCCCGTTCTTCATTACTTGGGGCCTGGCAGGTAAATACCCAAAAATACTCAACGACGAGAAGATTGGCGAAGCAGCTCGCAACCTGTTTCATGATGCCCAGGTCATGCTGAAAAAACTGCTGGACGAAAAGCTGATCAAAGCCCAGGGCGTCTTCGGCCTGTGGCCAGCCAACACCGTTAATAGTGACGATATTGAAGTTTATGCTGATGAATCGCGCAGTCATGTACTGGGCACTCTACACCAGATTCGCCAGCAGACCCGCAAGCTAGGCGCCGGCAATGAACTGTTATCACTGGCAGATTACATTGCCCCCGCAGAGAGTGGCATCAAAGACTACATAGGCGCATTCGCGGTAACGGCTGGCATCAATGCTGATCGCCTAGCCAAACAATACGAAGAACAAGGTGATGACTACAGTAGCATCATGGTGAAAGCACTGGCCGATCGCCTGGCCGAAGCCTTTGCCGAACATCTTCACCAGCGAGTCCGCAAGGAATTCTGGGGGTATGCCCCTGATGAGAACCTGAAGATAGAAGCTTTAATTCGCGAGGAATATCGTGGCATTCGCCCCGCTCCAGGCTACCCGGCCTGTCCAGATCATACGGAAAAGGAAACCCTGTTCCAACTGCTGGAAGTGAGTGACAAAACAGGGATCTCCCTAACAGAAAGTTTCGCCATGCTACCTGCTGCTTCAGTGAGTGGTTTGTATTTTTCACACCCGCAGGCAAAATACTTTAATACGGGTAAAATACAACGAGACCAATTGGAAAACCTCGCTGAGCGTAAAAACATCCCCTTGGCAGAATTGGCGCGCTGGCTCAGCCCGATACTGGAAGATTGAACATGAGTGACCAGGAAGACGGCCAAAAACCAGGTTTTTGGCAAATTGTGTTGAGCACGTTAGCGGCGTTTCTCGGCGTACAAAGCAATAAAAACCGTGAAAGAGACTTTAAACACGGCAACATTTACGTCTATATCGTCTCCGGGTTGATTTTCACCGTTGTGTTTATCTTTTGCGTCATTACCGTAGTGAAGCTGGTATTAAAAAGTAGTGGTATGTAGCCCGCCCACAAGGAGACACAAAAAAGGCGGCCAATGGCCGCCTTTTTTGGTCGTGAGAGAACTTACTGGTTAGTGAGCCAGAAAATCACTGTTCCCACGAACAGGCAAACAGTAGCAATAGCGGCCATGGCATCGGCACAGCTGTCACCACTTTGTGTTTCTGCCTGTTGAATAGCATCAACTTCATTAGTCATTGTTCTTACACCTCTTGGCTACGGACAAACGGCGGACGGGATTGTAACAACAACCCTGGTGGATGTCCCCATAATCGACGCCGATGAGCGACCGTTATTCCCCAACTCTACCTGATTAGAGGGAAAAAGTTTTTCAAAATAGCTCACGCTGAGGCTATCATCCCCCTCCGACTGACAGAGCGAGTATTACCCTGTAGAATTCGCCTCTTTCTGCCCCCTGGCACATGAGAAATCATAGAAGTTATGTACCGTTATACTGAAAACGATCAAAAAATCATTGAAGAGCGCGTAGCACAGTTTCGCGGCCAAACCGCGCGTTACCTGGCTGGCGAACTGGCGAATGAAGAATTTCTGCCGCTGCGACTACAAAACGGCCTCTATATTCAGCGACTGGCACCCATGCTGCGCATTGCTGTGCCATACGGACTGTTGAATTCTACTCAATTCCGCAAGCTGGCCCATATTGCCCGGCATTACGACAAAGGCTATTGCCACTTCACCACACGCCAGAATATCCAGTTCAACTGGCCACAACTGGAAGAAGTGCCGGATATCCTGGCTGAATTGGCCCAGGTGCAAATGCACGCAGTACAGACCAGTGGCAACTGTATCCGTAACATTACCTCTGACCAGTACGCTGGTGTTGCCGGTGATGAAATTGAAGATCCCCGCCCCTGGTGTGAAATCCTGCGCCAGTGGTCAACCTTCCACCCGGAATTCGCCTACCTGCCGCGGAAATTCAAAATTGCCGTGAGTGGCTCCGAAAGTGACCGGGCGGCTATCCTGGTGCACGATATTGGGCTCCAACTGGTCAGAAATGAAGTTGGCGAACTGGGCTTCAAAGTTTTGGTTGGCGGTGGTCTCGGTCGCACTCCGGTGATCGGCAGTGTCATTAGGGAATTCTTACCCTGGCAGCACATCCTTGGCTACCTGGAAGCCATCGTTCGCGTCTACAACCGATACGGCAACCGGGAAAACAAATATAAGGCAAGAATCAAAATTCTGGTTCGCGCGTGGACCCCTGAAGTGTTCGCTGAAAAGGTGGAAAAAGAGTGGGCCCATATCGTGGACGGACCCTGTACCCTCACACAGGAAGAGGTGGATCGAGTAAAGCATCACTTCACCCTGCCAGCCTACGAAACACTAGATGCTGCCAACGCTGATGCTGCATTATCAGCCCAGGGCGCTGATAACAAGGCTTTTGCCAAGTGGCTTGAGCGCAACACCCTGCCCCACCGGGTAGCAGGCTACAGTATCGTCAATCTGTCTTTGAAGCCGACTGGCGTGGCGCCAGGTGATGTCACAGACGTCCAATTGGAAACCATCGCCGATCTGGCTGATCGCTATTCCTTCGGGGAAATCCGCGCCACCCATAACCAGAACCTGGTACTGGCCGATGTCAAAAAATCCGAGCTGTTTGAACTCTGGCAACAAGCCAAAGTGGCCGGTTTTGCCACACCCAATATTGGCACGCTGACCGATCTGATTTGCTGCCCGGGCGGCGACTTCTGTTCTCTGGCTAACGCCAAGTCTATCCCCGTTGCAGAAGCTATTCAGCGTCGTTTCGATGATATGGACTATGTCTATGACCTGGGCGACCTGACACTCAACATTTCCGGCTGTATGAATGCCTGTGGTCACCACCACGTGGGCAATATTGGCATCCTTGGTGTTGACAAAAAAGGGGCTGAGTTTTACCAAGTGCAGCTGGGAGGCTCTGCCGATAACAGTGCGACCCTGGGTAATGTGCTGGGACCGTCATTTGGGCAGGAAGAAATTCCGGACATCATTGGCAAAATTCTTGATGTCTATGTCGTAAACCGCCAGGGCGATGAATTGTTTATAGATACCTATCGTCGCATCGGCCTCAACCCATTTAAGGAGAGCGTCTATGCCAAAGATCATTAATAAGGACCAGATTGTCGAAGACAAGTGGACCGTTTTACCTAAAAACTTTTCCGGCGAACCACCTGCTGGCACATTGTTAATCGTGCCTTTGAAATTTTGGTTGGAACATAAAGACACGATACGCCTGCCAGTACTTGGCGTCTGGATAGATAGCGATGAAGATGTGGAAGCTATTGGCGAAGATGCCAATCTGTTCCCCTTGATCGCCGTCAACTTCCCTTCTTTTACCGATGGCCGCGGCTTTTCTATCGGTCGCCTGCTGCGTGAACGTTACGAATTTACCGGACAATTGCGTGCCATTGGCAGTCCGACCCGCGA
The DNA here is from genome assembly GCA_041581855.1 of Porticoccus sp. Lineage (GTDB taxonomy): Bacteria > Pseudomonadota > Gammaproteobacteria > Pseudomonadales > Porticoccaceae > Porticoccus. Next base: position 6,251 of record JBFICU010000001.1, read on the forward strand.
CCAGCTGTTTTACCTGAAACGCTGTGGTTTCGACGCCTTTGACTTGAAAGAAGGTGCTGACCTGGAAGCTGCTCTGGCTTCACTGAACGATTTCAGCATTACCTATCAAAATGCAGCCGATCAGCCTGATCCCTTGTTCCGCCGTAAAGAATGATCCTGCACCGTCGCCCGGTTAAGCCGGGCGACACTTGCTGCACTCCGATCCCTCCCTCACAATAGGGACTCTGGAGTCCTCCTATGAATGAAGCAGTTTTTCAGTCGTTCTTCCTGATTTTTACCGGTTCAGCCGTCATTGCCTCGCTGGCAATCTATGGCAGACAACCGCTACTGGTTGCCTACATCGCATTAGGCGCATTGATTGGGCCCTATGGACTCGGTTGGGTGCAGGACGTCCACCTGCTCTCTGAAATCTCCGAAATCGGCATTATTTTTCTGCTGTTTTTGCTGGGGCTAGACCTGCAACCCCAGTCATTGATGTCGGCACTCAAAAAAGTCACGGTCGTGACTCTCATCAGTTCCCTGATATTTGCCGGTGTCGGCTATCTTATTGGTTATGTTTTCGGCTTTTCACCTACCGAGTGCCTGATCATCGGCGCTGCCATGATGTTTTCCAGTACGATTATTGGCATCAAGTTGTTACCCACCACCATCCTCCACCACCGTCATATCGGCGAGATGATGATCGGACTGCTGTTGATGCAGGACTTTCTAGCCATTTTTGTGCTGCTGGTGCTATTAAGTGGCGAAGGTGGACAGATCGACGTGATGCAAATTGGCTTCACCCTGCTCTCCCTACCCCTGCTGATTCTATTTTCATGGGCGTTCGTACGCTGGGTATTGCTGAAGCTGATCGCCCGGTTCGATCGCATGGGCGAATACATCTTCCTGCTGGCAATAGGCTGGTGTATGGGGCTGTCAGAACTTGCTGAGGTGGTCGGGCTATCCCGCGAAATTGGTGCATTTCTCGCGGGTATTACCCTTGCTTCAAGCCCCATTTCTCAACATATAGCCCTGACGCTGAAACCTCTGCGGGACTTTTTCCTGATAATGTTTTTCTTTTCCCTGGGAGCCGGGTTCAACCTTGGACTGCTACCGGAAATCGCTTTGGCATCACTGGTACTGGGCGGCGTGATGCTGGCCCTCAAACCAACCATTTTCCGTTTCCTGCTGAAACGACAGAGCGAGAAAAATGTGCTGGCTTGGGATATCGGCTTCCGCCTTGGGCAGATCAGTGAATTTTCCCTGCTGATCGCCTATGTAGCCTTCAATGCTTCGCTTATCGGTGTTCTGGCTTCACATCTGATCCAGGCAGCGGCTATCCTGACCTTCCTGATTTCCAGCTATATCGTGATCTTCAATTTTCCCAACCCGATTGCGGTCAAGGAAAATTTACGGCGTAACTGAAGTGGTTGGTGGTGCGCCCCGCTAGCGGTCGAGACTGACCAGATAGCGACCCACCACCTGACCACGAGCCATGCGGTCTAAACACTCAGGGACCTGCTTCAGGGTAATTTCTTCGGCCATATCCTCCAGGTTATCTAGCTTCCAGTCTGAACCCAGTTTTTGCCAGTTTGCCGCCTTGCGCTCAATAGGCTGCTCCACACAATCCACGCCGAGCAGATTAACGTTTCTCAGGATAAAGGGTAATACAGTGGTGTGCAGATCGAAGGAAGACGCCAAGCCACAGGCGGCCACAGAACCACTGTAATCAATCAGCTTGAGCAAGTTGGCCAAATAATCGCCGCCCAGGCTGTCGACACCATGAGCAAACCGGGGTTTTTCTAGCGGCCTCTTCTGCTCCAACAACAAGCTGCGCTCAACGATCTGATGTGCACCCAGCGCATGTAAATGTTTTGCGCTCTCAAGTTTGCCCGTCACTGCCGCCACCGAAAACCCCAATTTGGCCAACAATGCAATGGCAAAGGTGCCCACGCCACCGGTGGCACCGGTAACGGCCACATCGCCAGATTCAGGGTGAGCTCCCATCTGTAATAGTTTCTCGATACAAAGCGCAGCCGTGAAACCGGCTGTACCGAAGATCATTGCCTCACGAGCCGTGAGTCCCGAGGGCATGGGTACCGCCCAACCTGCAGGAACCCGGATATACTGGCCCAATCCACCAGCGGTATTCATGCCCAGGTCATAGCCACAAACAATGACCTCATCACCCGGACTGAAGCTCGGATGATGGCTTTCCTCAACGATACCCGCAGCATCAATACCAGGCTGATGCGGATAATTGCGGGTGACACCAGGACGACCAGTGGCCGAAATCATGTCCTTATAGTTGAGGGAGGAATAATGCACACGTACCAGCAGTTCACCGTCGGGCAAGCCTGACACCGGACGATCAGTGATCGCTTGTTCAAAGGTGCCTGCATCCGTTCTGGTGACCCACAATGCCTTATATTGTTTCCCCGTCATGATGCCGCCCTCCATTACCGGTAAACCATCTGTTATGGCCTTCAAGAAAAGAACTGCTTCACACGCAACCGCTCAAACCAGCGCAACAATAAGCTGTCTGCGCGGTTTTCTGCCGCCAATCCCATCTTTTCAGGTAGAGTTTTATGATAGACAAATCTCACCAGATAGATATCGGCTTCTTTTGATCGATCGACCAGATATTCATCGCTGGTCTTGATTTCATCTACCAAAGACACGTTCTTTGCGTGTGTCCCCAACCAAACCTTACCGGTAGCAATTTCATTAATATCAACTAGTTCGCGATGGTTTTTAACAAATTCTTTGAAGATTTCATGAATCTCTTCCAGATCCTCAATAAATTTCTCTCTACCCTGCTCAGTATTTTCACCAAACATGGTTAACGTGCGCTTATATTCCCCTGCGGTATGCAGTTCCACATCCACATCATGCTTTTTCAACAATCGATTAAAGTTGGGCAATTGGGCCACGACTCCGATTGAGCCGATCATGGAAAAGGGAGCAGCGAGAATTTTGTCTGCGACACAAGCCATCATATAACCGCCACTGGCAGCCACTTTATCGACACAGACAGTCAAAGGTATGCCCTGTTGTTTGATACGATCCAGTTGACTGGCAGCCAAACCGTAACTGTGAACCATGCCCCCAGCACTTTCCAGGCGAACCACCACCTCATCTTCTGGTTTAGCTTGACTCAGTACAGCGGTTATTTCCTGGCGAAGACTTGCGACAGCGGAAGCCCGCATATCCCCCTTGAAGTCCATCAAGTAGATCCGTTGTCTTTCTTCAGTTCTTTTCTTTTTGCTCTTGTCCGCCTTTTTCTTTTCCTTATGCCATAACTTTCGAGAGCCAGGATGTAGCATAGCCAACTCCATAGCATCGCTCATTCCCTCGTAGCTTTCATTTAATGGCTCTATTTCCAGCTCGCCCTGTGCCTGCTTGCGTACCCGGTTACTCATACCCAGTGCCACGCCTGCCAATATCACCAGAGACAAAACCACGGTGACCACCTTGGCCAGAAATAGTCCATATTGCAGCAAATAATCCAATGTAAGCTCCTCTCATACCGGTCATTTTCGAACCGGATATCTTTTAAGGTAGCCGTCATAGCTATTGACGGCACAAGCAAGAAAGTTATTTTATGTCATGTGAGCACTTTTAACGATATCGCATATCTAGTGTACAGACCTATCGTTCAGGACTCTCCAGTCAAGTCGTACAGAGTTAAACGAATAGTTGAGACTCAATTCCCGAGCATACTGGCAGCAGGTCAATCAATCTCGAAAGGATGGTGACGAATATGTCTAAAGTGATTATCTCTTGTGCAATTACTGGCTCCATACATACTCCCTCTATGTCCCCGTACCTACCGGTGACCCCCGAAGAAATTGCTGATTCCGCGCTGGGTGCAGCGGACGCTGGCGCAGCAATTGTTCACCTCCATGCCAGAGACCCTGTTGACGGAAAACCTGTCCACACACCGGAGGACTTCGCTCCCTTCCTGGAACAAATAAAAAGCCGCTCAGATGTGGTGGTCAATATCACCACCGGGGCTTCTCCTTATATGCCGGTGGAATATCGCGTAAAACCTGCTGAACACTGGCAACCAGAAGTCGCCAGTCTCAATATGGGCTCGATGAATTTCGGCCTCTTTGCCATGCTAAAACGCTTCAAGGAGTTCAAATTTGACTGGGAGCCGGAAATGCTCGAAGGCTCTCACGATCTGGTATTTCGCAATAGCTTTAAAGACATACGCTACGCACTCGACACACTGAATAAAACGGGAACACGCTACGAATTCGAATGCTACGATACGAGCCACCTCTACAACCTTCAGTATTTTTATCAAGAAGGCATCGTGAAGGGCCCCCTGTTTATCCAAACCTGCTTTGGGTTGCTCGGCGGTATTGGTGCACATCCGGAAGATGTGATGCATTTAAAACGAACCGCTGATCGCCTGTTTGGAGATGACTATCGTTGGTCAGTCCTGGCTGCTGGCGCCAACCAAATGCGTGTTGCCGCCATGGCGGCATCCATGGGAGGGCACGTACGGGTTGGATTGGAAGACTCGCTGTGGTTGCGTCGCGGTGAGCTGGCAAAAACTAATGCAGAGCAAGTCTTTCAGGTAAGGAAAATCATCGAAGGGTTGGGGCTAGAGGTTGCCACCCCTGACGAAGCCCGTGAGATTCTTGAGCTAAAGGGCAAAGAACGGGTTGCCTTCTAAACTTTACGAGAGGCTAAAGCCCTTCCCCCTCTCTTTATTTGGTGGCATCAACGCCATTCGGCCACAGCTTGTTTTGCCTCTATATTTGCTGGGCGTGCTAACAAGCCGCCATATGCGAGTTTAACTTCGTAGATGGCCCCATTAGCCATGGGCAAGAAAGTAGCTGTACCGTATTGAGCGTCAATCCATTTTCGCAGTCCTGGAAAACGTTTAAGCATCAACCAGGTATCAAACTCCGTGGGCATCTCTCCCAATTGGTGGGCGCTTTGCGGCTTCTGCAATTGTTGATGAATGTCCGCGTATCTGCCGCTCAAGCGATCCAATCGATAAAGGGACTTAAACCCGACACTCGCCAGTGTCGGATGCCACCTCAACATCCGAGCATCCATTTGCCACTGGTCACCATTTAGATGATAGCGATGCTGTTCGCCGTCACTTTCTACCACTACTACCCGGTAACGCTGCGGCTCCAGCTTCTGGAACTGCAAAGTCACCAATGCCTGCTCTTGTACCAACGCCCGGTAACTGAGGAGGTCATAGCCCGCCAGGAACAACAGGACACTCGCACCAAGCAACGCCAAGCCAACAACGGCGCGGACTATCGCCGCCAACATGCCGCCCTTTAGCAAGACTCTTAACGCTATTAGCAATAACAAGATGGCCAATGCCAAAGGAACCAACGTCGAGAATGACAAGGACATCAGGTCGCCTCCCGGGCTTTACAGGCTTCAACAAAATGTTGAATCAATCTACCAGACAGCGTTTGCTCATCAGGATGCGGCGGCAACTGCCTATAGTGATACCAGTCAGCGGCAACAATTTCTTCTCCGTCCACCTGAATCTCACCACCCAGGTACTCAGCATGAAAACCTATCATCAATTGACCGGGGAATGGCCAGGGCTGACTGGAAAAATATTGGAGGTTGGCTACCCGCAGGCCCACCTCTTCCATTACTTCTCGATGCAATGCTTCCTCAGCCGTCTCTCCCGGTTCGATGAAGCCGGCCAGGGCACTATAGAATTCCCCCTGCCAACGGGCGCTACTCGCCAGCAGGCAATGGTCGCCACGGGTGATAATAACAATGACGCAGGGAGATAACCGGGGGTAAAACAATTCATTACAGTGATCGCAGCGGCGGGACCGATCACCTTGCGAAAGTATGGTGGGTCGACCACAACGGCCACAATAGCGGTGCTGGCAGTCCCACTCAACGATTTGGCAAGCACGCCCAGCGAGATTAAAAAGGCATTCATCGATCATACCCAACAGAGAGCGCAAGCGGTTCCAGACTAACCCCGAAGGCATGTTGCCTTCTTGGTAATTTACCGCGTAGCAAGGCTGTCCATTGAGCAAGCCCAGCAAATGTGGGGGAGATTCAAATGATCCGAGCTCCCGCTGGGAAAAGAATATCTGTTGTCCGTCTAGAGAGGACAACAATTGCTGACCATTTACAGCAAGAAACAGCGGCTCTCCAACATTGCCAGGGGGCAAACTAGAGCAGGGATAAAATACCGCTGCTAACTGATCGGCGCTACCCATACATAGCATCTGCTACGCAGCTAGGCTGCTTCCAGTGTCGACAAGCACTCTTCGGCCACGCTCAACACGGCATCATCAAAATTGCGGTTCCAACGACGGTTTTGCAGGTAGTACTCCAAACTCACAATAGCGTCCGCAAAAGTCGCCATAGTTGATGACAGCGAAACACCGCTACCGGTAGTCGTTAAGGCACGGTTGAGAACTTCCAGGCAACGACGTGCAACCTTCTCAGCTCGATGAAGACCGAGTATCCCCATTGGTCCGAGCACCAGCTTGAAGTTTTCCACCAACGGCTCAGCAACCTCATCACCAGCGATACCGTCACAGTAGTCAGATGTCATTTGCATCACTGCAGCCAAGTGATCTGCTGTTTCCCGTAGCACCTTCCGTTCAGCATGTTCAACGATATTGTCTTCGACTACCTGTTTAAGACTACGTTTATTCATCTGGGTAATTCGGGATTCAGAAATGGGCTGAGACTGCAGTTCAGTTAGTACGCACTCAAGGTAGAGAAGTGTATCGGCCAGGCGCTCATACAATTCCATGGGTAATTGCCCGCCCGGAACTCGTGCAATGCCCGCGACATGCGCCTCGCAACGCTGACTGGCCAGCTGGAGATCACATTGACTACAAAGTTCACCAAGCAATTGGATACTCGCACTGAGTTCTTGAGAGAAATCTGTATCCACCTCCTCGCCGGCAAGCCCCAGATCAAGCAATTCACGGAGGTGTTCGGCTTGCCCACTGGTCGTAGCCACCAGCAGAGAAAGCGATTCGGTTCCATCACCAATGAACATGTCACGGCTGGCCACGATATCTCTGCTGGTATAGCCAGGGGATCGCACACCTATACGGTCCGCCAATTTTGTCGCGCCATCACCTTTTAAGCCAGACAGGCAAAAATAAGCCAGCAACAACATCTGCAGTTCTGGAGGATAAAATTTTGAGGCATCAGTATTCTCTTCCATCATGCGCAGTTGCCTCTCAACCGCCATCAAAGTTTTTAGACGACTCTGCTCAAACCCCAGGGTACCCCGGTGCATGGCACTCAATATCTCAAATACCAGCGACCAGTAATCTCTCTCGGCTGGATCCGTCAGTGTTTTACGTAGGCGATGGACCCCATGGGCCATCACCTTGATCGCAGCTATGCGGTTACCCCCCTTGATGGCATGGACAAGGCCTTGCTGAAACAGCCGTCGGACAGCGCGAACTACTTCCTTCTCATGATCATCCCGAAGCCTGACAAGACCCAGTGGCGGATCTTTTGGGATGAACTCACACACTGCGATACGATCATCCAGCGGTGGCTGCTTGAGAAGAGCCCGCAACTCATTAAGTTCCGGCAGTAATAGCAACACACTGTCTTTACCCTGCCGCTGCAACTGCTTCAAATAACCAGGCAAACTTTGCAATGTATGGTGCATGGTTTTCAATCCACTAGCACCCGGCTGCAATGCGGAGGCATCTCCCGCGACCGCCAGAAGCGCGTCAACTAAAGCCACCGCTCCGGGCAGCTCCAGTAATCGGAAAACACCGCTGAGTCTACGCAGATGCTCTTCGAGGGCCACGCCATCAACGCTCTCTTCTGCATCCTCCAGCAATTGCATAAGTGACTGGACTTCTTTTTCCAGCTCACCCTGCAATACGGTTAATCCCTGAGCATTTATTCGATACATTAACTTACTCACCCTTTATACTTGCCGGCCACCTACTTGCTTGCAAAATCACTAGGCCCGTTATACCGTTTGGCTCCAGCTGTTGGACCTGATAATAACACCAATAGGTCACTTGGTTTGAGCAGTAAAAGTCAGACTAAAAAACAAAAGGAACCACGCATGTCTCAACCCATGTTTCAGGCTTTTGCCAAAAACTTCCTTGGCAACTCACCCGACTGGTACAAATACACTATTTTGGCCTTTCTCGTCATCAACCCGCTTCTGGTGGCGACGGCGGGCACATTTGTCACTGGCTGGCTGCTGATTGTTGAATTCATCTTCACCCTCGCCATGGCGTTGAAGTGTTACCCGCTGCAACCCGGAGGGCTGCTGGCCATTGAGGCTATCCTATTGGGGATGGCAAAACCAGAGACGGTTTACCACGAAGCACTTGGCAATTTCGAAGTGATCCTGCTGTTGATGTTCATGGTGGCAGGCATTTATTTCATGCGCGACCTGTTGTTGTTTACCTTTACCAAGATTCTCATCAACGTTCGCTCTAAGGCTGCGCTCTCATTGATGTTTTGTATTGCCGGTGCATTCCTGTCTGCTTTTCTGGATGCCCTGACGGTAACGGCCGTATTGATCACTGTGGCTATAGGTTTTTACTCCGTTTACCACAAGGTGGCCTCCGGCAAAGAGGTCCATCATGATCATGACCACTCCAGTGATGCGTCGGTCATGGAATACCATCGTGATGATCTGGAAGGTTTTCGTTCCTTCCTACGCAGCCTGATTATGCATGGCGTTGTGGGCACAGCACTGGGTGGCGTTACCACGCTGGTGGGCGAACCCCAAAACCTGTTGATTGCCGAAAAAGCCGGCTGGAGCTTTATCCATTTTTTCCTGGTTATGGCACCGGTAACCATGCCAGTGTTGTTCTGTGGCCTCACCACTTGCGTCCTGCTGGAAAAAATGGGTTGGTTTGGCTACGGCGCAAAGATCCCTGAAAACGTTCGTACCGTGCTGGTTGACTTTAACGAACAGGAAGCCAAGAAGCTCACCAACAAGCATCGTGCAGCCCTGGTTGTGCAGGCGCTTGTAGCCATCTTCCTGATACTCGGTCTCGCCTTTCACCTGGCTGCTGTGGGCTTGATCGGCTTAACTGTTATTGTTCTGCTCACTTCTTTCAATGGTATTACCGAAGAACATCAGATTGGCCACGCCTTCGAAGAGGCCCTGCCCTTCACCGCCCTGCTGGTGGTTTTCTTCGCCATCGTCGCGGTGATCCACGAACAACACCTATTCTCCCCTGTCATTCACGCGGTGCTGGCCATGGAACAGTCCGTCCAACCGGTGATGTTCTTTATTGCCAACGGCCTGCTGTCTGCCATCAGTGACAACGTGTTCGTGGCAACGGTGTATATCAACGAAGTGAAGGCGGCATTTGAGGCAGGCAATATCACCCGCGAGCAGTTCGAGGTACTGGCGGTAGCCATCAATACCGGAACCAATCTTCCGAGTGTTGCCACGCCGAACGGGCAGGCTGCATTCCTGTTTCTGCTGACATCGGCACTGGCGCCACTGATCCGGCTGTCCTATGGACGCATGGTCATCATGGCTCTGCCCTACACCATCGTATTGTCATTGGTGGGAGCACTCTCAGTGGCGTTTATTCTGTAACGGAACTCTCGGCCTCCGAGGCCAGCCACACACACTGTCCGCCACTGGCCCGCTCAATGCGGGCCAGTTGCTGTTCGTGGTTCAGCATTTCCTCTTGGCTGGCCCGAACAACCCTGAGTGGTTTGCGATCTGCCGTCAAACGCCTGATGATCCCACCGCCCACATCACCGCCGCGCTGGCTTTGGCCGCCAAAGCCAAGGTCGACCTGGCCGCCAGTCATCATCAGATAAACGTCGGCGAGGATCTCGGCATCCAACAACGCGCCGTGCAAATCACGCTGTGAGTTATCCACGTCATAGCGTTTGCACAGGGCATCCAGATTGTTTTTCTGCCCAGGATGACGCTGGCGGGCCATGACCAATGTATCGGTTACTGTGCAGTAATTGACGGTTTTGGCAAATCCTTGCAACTTGCCAAACTCATGGTCAATAAAACCCACATCAAAGGGTGCGTTATGAATAACCAGCTCGGCCCCATCAATAAAGGCCAGAAATTCGTCTGCGATTGCAGCAAAAACCGGCTTGTCCGCCAGAAATTCATTGCTGATACCATGGACTTCCAGCGCACCTTCGTCCACGTCGCGCTGCGGGTTGATGTATTGATGGTAGTGCCGCCCAGTGAGGCGACGGTTCACTAACTCAACGCAACCAATCTCGATAATACGGTGATCCTGGGAGGTTTCCAGGCCCGTTGTTTCGGTGTCGAGTACAACCTGACGCATGTATTCCCCTACTAATTTGTTAGGTGCTAATTATTGTGCTGAAGCGGAACGCTGAAGCTCATCGATTCCCCGATTGGCCAACGCATCGGCAAGCTCATTCTCGGGATGCCCACTATGTCCCTTAACCCAATGCCATTCGACATCGTGTCTAGCCGCCTGCTCATCCAGCTTCTGCCAGAGGTCCACATTTTTTACCGGCTTTTTTGCTGATGTCTTCCAACCCCGCTTCTTCCAATTCGCTAGCCAGCTGGTAATGCCCTGGCGGACATATTCCGAATCAGTGGTCAGAATCACCTTGCAGGGTTGCTTTAGCGCCGCCAGCGATTCAATTGCGGCGGTGAGTTCCATACGATTATTGGTGGTCAGCGATTCGCCACCATAAAGGGTCTTTTCATTGTCACCATAGCGCAATAGCGCACCCCAGCCACCAGGGCCAGGGTTTCCTCGGCAAGCACCATCGGTATATATCGCTACTTCTTTCAATCATCTTTCTCCTGACAACGCGGAATACGCAATGCCGTTTTTTCTATGTTGGGGATAAGCGGTGCACTGATAGAACGCCACAACTGCGGTCGGAGAGGCGTCATTCGAGCTGTGTATTTTCTTGCCCTGACGATATAGAAGGCTCCCCATGGTAAACGAATTTTCTGGCCAGCTTTCTCAATGATGCCATCTGTGTCTTCACTGCCACCACAATACAGCGGCCAACTATAGCAACCCGAAACCGCCGTTTCTGGCTGGAGATTAAGCAAGCGCATCCAGTCAAGCAACCGCCGATAACGCAGACTATGGTGTCGCAAAGCCACCTGGTTCAAAAAAAGACGTGCTGGCCATTTGCCCAGCCCAAATAAACTACTTGGATTCAATACGACAATGATTGCTTGACCGCAGGGCGTCAACACTCTGGAAACTTCACTTAATACTTCATGGGGATATTCAGAGAACTCCAACGCATGGTGTAGCAACACGGTATCAACCGTTTCTGAAGGCAAAGGCAAGGCGTCAAAGTCCGCTACAGCCGAAGCACTGCCGGGCGCTGTTGACGATGCACTAAAGCAAAAACTATGCAGATGATTGTAGTCTCCGGGGAGCAACCGACAGGAAGACGCCCCAAGATACAGCATACGATGAGCGCCCGGTTGTGGTATCAGCTGCTCAAGTGCCTGTCGTTCACGCTGTAACAGGAACTGACCATGAGCAGAGTGAAACCAGTCGTCCAGTGACTTCTGCGAGTCCGCCAGTGGTGATACGGTACGCCTAACGTCCAGATAATTCGATGCTGCTTGCAACCACTCCTTTAACTTCATCTATTAACCTGAATTTAACCTCGTTGGCCCTGTTGTTTATTATGGTTAATATGACCCCTGAAAACTACCAGGTAACAGCATGGCCTTAATAATCGACCGAATTAATGCTTTCTCGGACAATTACATCTGGCTATTCCACCAGTCCGGCAGCCCTTCTGCTTGTGTGGTGGACCCAGGCGACGCGGCTCCGGTAGAGGCGATACTTAGTCGTCGTAATCTTACGCTGGACGCCATTCTGGTGACCCACCACCACGCTGACCATGTAGGTGGTATTTCAGCGCTACTTAACGGCAGAGACATCCCGGTCTACGGTCCCGGAAGCATTAGTCAGGTCTCCCAACCTGTCAGTGAGGGAGAGAATCTGGTACTGATGGGAACGACTTTTGAGGTCATCGCAGTCCCAGGCCACACCCTTGATCACATCGCTTTTTTTGCCCCGGACGAACCGCTGATATTTTGTGGTGACACCCTGTTTGCTGGCGGTTGTGGTCGCCTTTTTGAGGGGACCCCACAGCAGATGTGGCAGTCTCTGTCCCGTATTGCACAGCTGCCTGCGGACACCCGAGTTTATTGTGCCCACGAATACACACAATCGAACCTTCGTTTTGCCCGCGCTGTTGAACCTGACAATATCGCTCTGTCGCAAAGAGCCGAGAAGGTGCAGAGACAAAGAATGGCCGAAGAGGCTACCGTGCCATCCTTGCTGTCGGAGGAACTGGCCACCAACCCCTTCCTGAGGGCCAATATGGCATCTGTACGGCAATCAGCGTTGAGTCATGCCGGACAGGAGCCTGCAAACGCCGAGGAGGTATTTCAAATCATTCGTCAGTGGAAAGATGATTTCTGATTCGACAACTCCCGATGTGTCTTGGGCCCCACTCATCACTGATATGGACACAAAAAACGCCAAGCCCCTCACGAGAGTAGAAATATCTTGTTGACAGCGATTGCGGCCACGACCGTGCCCCGTTAAAATCTTCTGCCATTAAACCTGCCAACAAAAACAACACATGCCCAACATTGTCCGAACGACAGTTGTACTGTTTCTTTTGCTGCTGGCAGGCTGTGCACAACAGCAGGTGGAGCAGAACCAAACCGTATACACTGCACCCGTCAATAAAAACGTCACATCTAACCGAACCAACACCCAATCACCACAGAAAGCAGATCAGCCGAAAAAGCGTCTGGTTTTCTTTCGCTCCAACAAGACCGAATCCGCTCCTGAAACCTTTGTGGAACCGCAGGATATCTGGCAGAGACTGCGCAACGGCATGGTTTTACAAGACAACTACGACCACCCCGGCATCACCCGCCAGGTTGAATGGTTTTCAAACAACCAGACCTATATTGACCGGGTCATGGAGCGCGCTGAGCTTTACCTCTACTACATCGTAGAACAGCTGGAAAGCAATGACATGCCACTGGAACTGGCCTTGTTGCCTGTGGTAGAGAGCGCCTATGATCCCTTCGCCTACTCCAACAGCCACGCTTCTGGGCTCTGGCAGTTCATTCCAGACACCGGTTCCAGATTCGGACTGAGACGTGACTGGTGGTACGACGGCCGACGAGATCCTGTCGCCGCAACAGATGCCGCCATCAGCTACCTCAAGTACCTGCATGACTATTTTGATCAGGATTGGCTTTTGGCTCTGGCTGCCTACAACTGTGGCGAAGGCAATGTAAGACGCGCCATGGAGAAAAACCTCCGAAATGGTAAGCCCACGGACTTCTGGTCCCTGCAGCTTCCCAGGGAAACCCGTGCTTATGTACCTCAACTATTGGCCATCTCAAGTGTGGTATTTGACCCTGCTGCCCATAAAATTGCCCTGCCAGAAATTAGTAACAACCCCTACTTTGATATCGTAGAAGTTCCGGACCAGCTGGATCTGACCAAAGCTGCAGAATTGGCCAGTATGGATAGCGGTGAGCTCTATCGCCTTAATGCCGGTTACAGTCACTCGGTAACACACCCAGATGGCCCTCACCGCATACTGCTGCCAGTTGATCATACTGGAAGTTTTAAAGTCGCTTTGAGTAAAACGCCTCGCGACCAATGGGCTCCAATCAAACAGCACGTAGTAAAGTCAGGCGACACCCTGTCCGGTATTGCAAAAAAACATCAGGTGACCGTAAGTCAGTTGCGCAAGCAGAACCGACTTAAAAGTGATCTGCTGCGCATAGGACAACACCTCAAAATACCCGGCACGGGCGTAGAGAGGCCACTGACTGCCAGCTCTCAGCGCTATCAGGTAAAACAGGGTGATAACTTATGGAAAATTGCCAAAACACAAAAAGTTAGCATCAAAGAACTGGCTAAATGGAACAACCTTAATGTCAAAGAGCCACTAAAGTTGGGACAAGTACTCAACCTTGAAGTGGAAAGTGGCCGCGCCCCCAGCCAGAAAAAACTCCAGTATCGAGTCAGGAGCGGAGATTCACTTTACCGTATTGCCAACAAATTTGACCTCACCGTCAATGAGATACTTGAATGGAACAACCTGAGTCCGAAGCACCTGCTGAAACCAGGCCAGCGACTCACTTTATTCATTGATGTGCTGCGTAGCTAGACCTTCACCTTTGAAGCATCATAAGCTAGGTCAGTAGCGCCCTGCTTTCCAGCAGCTTCGGCAGTCTGGTTGATTTCGTCGCATTTATTAGGATCATCACCGCATATATCGCAGGTGTAGTCCTTCTCTCCCAGGGCAGCACCAACACCGCCACAAGAACCTTTCAGAGGTTTGCGCCCCATAATCACACCAATTGCCATACCAGAGACAATCAGTATCAACACAACAAATGCGAGCAGAATTTCTAACACAACTATTCTCCGGAGAGGTAACGGGCAAAGGCACGTGAGGAATACGCCTTAAAGCCATCACTTTCTTTGACAAGCAAATAGATGGCAAGGTTATTTTTTTCTGCCAGATCTAATGCCGCTTCATGCCCCATCACCATCAATCCTGTTGCCAACGCATCCGCATAAGCCGTGTTCTCGGCGATCACAGTAACCGAAGCCAGACGATGAACCACAGGGTAACCAGTCCTAGGATCTATGGTGTGGGAATAATGCCTTCCATCTTTTTCAAAATAGTTTCGATAATCGCCAGACGTCGCGACACCTACATCTCCCGGCGTCAGCGCCTGTTGCGCTTCACGGCGCTCAAGGGATGGGCTCTCAACC
>JBFICU010000002.1:0-19713 GCA_041581855.1 Porticoccus sp.
AGGAGGATGCAGAAATCTCCGGCACAATCGATCTGAAACGCTTGATGGATGCTATGTCCGACGACTATCAAATCGGGCCAACAGCGCCGGAAGATTTAGCGTTACTCCACTTTACCAGCGGCACCACCGGCAAACCCAAAGGGGCCATGCACGTACATGATGCTGGCGTCATGCACTATATGACCGGCAAATATGCCCTGGACCTTCAGGACGGGGATATTTTCTGGTGCACAGCGGATCCTGGCTGGGTCACTGGAACCTCCTACGGGATTATTTCCCCATTGTTGCACGGTGTAACGATCATTGTTGATGAGTCAGATTTCGATGGGGCACGCTGGTACAAAATCCTTCAAGAGCAGCAAGTTACTGTGTGGTATACGGCACCCACCGCCATACGAATGCTGATGAAACTGGGGCCTGAACTCGCCGCTGAATACAGCTTCCCGAAGCTACGTTTCATCGCCAGTGTCGGGGAGCCGCTGAATCCAGAAGCTGTTATCTGGGGCCGCGATACGCTGGGTCTGCCGATACACGACAATTGGTGGCAATCGGAAACCGGCGGCATCATGATCGCCAACTATCCCTGTACCGACATCCGTCCCGGCTCAATGGGCCTGCCACTGCCGGGCGTTGAAGCGGGTATCGTGCGACGCACAAAGAACGGCGGAGTAGAGGAAATCCACACTCCCGATACCGAAGGTGAACTGGTACTAAAACCGGGCTGGCCATCCATGTTTCGAGGTTACCTGAACCAACCTGAGCGCTACCAAAACTGTTTCTGCGATGGCTGGTATCTTACCGGTGACCTAGCACGCCGCGATGCTGATGGTTATTTTTGGTTTGTGGGGCGGGACGATGACATTATCAAAAGCGCCGGCCACCTGATCGGACCATTTGAGGTGGAGAGCGCCCTGATGGAACACCCGGCCGTGGCTGAAGCCGCCGTGATTGGTGTGCCGGAGGCGACCCTCGGTGAGATGGTGAAGGCCTTTGTCTCACTGCAACAGGGCTATGACCCAGATGACAGGTTGCGCCGGGAGTTGCTCGGCTATGCCCGCAAGCGACTTGGATCGGCTGTCGCGCCGAAAGAGATAGCCTTTGAGGAGAAACTGCCACACACGCGCAGCGGCAAAATCATGCGGCGTCTGCTAAAGGCCAGGGAAACAGGCGAAGAACTTCGCGACACGTCGACACTGGAGGAATAATCATGACAAAGGCTTCCACTGCGACAAGTCATCGTGACCGGGAACATCACCTGTCACTTCTCAGCCAAATGCTGCGGGTGCGGCGCTTTGAAGAAAAATGTGTCGAACTCTACTCACAGCAAAAAATCCGCGGTTTTCTGCACCTGTATATTGGAGAAGAGGCGGTCTGTACCGGGCTGATGCAGGCCGTATCAGCAGATGACGCCATGGTCGCCACATACCGCGAGCATGGTCATGCCCTGTTGCGCGGTATTCCCATGAATGCTGTGTTGGCCGAGATGTATGGGAAACAGGAGGGCTGCAGTGGTGGCCGCGGTGGCTCAATGCATCTGTTCGACAAAGGGACCCATTTTATCGGCGGTAACGCCATCGTCGGAGGCGGAATGCCGGTGGCAGTGGGGTACGCACTGGCCGCCAAACTCCGCAAATTGAAGGCCATCAGCTGGTGTGTATTCGGCGAAGGGGCGATGGCAGAAGGGGAGTTCCACGAGTCCATGAATCTGGCTGCGCTATGGCAACTGCCGGTAGTGTTTTGCTGTGAAAACAACTACTACGCCATGGGAACCGCTCTGGAGCGCTCCGAGTCCGAAACCAATTTGCTGGAACACGCCAAAAGTTATCGAATCAAAGCGCAATCCATAGACGGTATGGATGTGCTCGCAACTGAGGCAGCGTCGCATGCCGCCGCCAAGTGGGTTCGCTCCGGCAAGGGACCATACTTCCTGGAATTTCAAACCTACCGTTTTCGCGCACATTCCATGTTTGATCCGGAACGGTATCGAGAAAAAGCAGAAGTACATGAGAGGGAACAGCACGGGCCGATCAAGCGATATAGTGAGCAACTGCGCGAACTTGGGATGCTCGATGATGCAGGGCTCGACGCCCTCGAAGCGGAGATCGCACAGGAAATCCAGAGCGCCATTGATTTTGCTGAGGCAGGTCAGTTGGAACCGGTGGAATCACTGAGCCGCTTTGTCTATTCAGAAGGGGCTGAAAACTGATGGCCACACAGGAAATCACTTACCGGGAAGCCGCCCGTGAGGCCTTACGAGCAGCGTTACTTAATGATGAACGCGTCTTTCTGATGGGTGAAGATGTAGGACGCTATGGCGGGCCCTATGCGGTGAGTCTGGGGTTGCTGGAAGAATTCGGACCTGAACGCATACGCGATACCCCGCTGTCAGAGTCGGCATTTGTTGGTGCCGGCATCGGCGCAGCACTGGGCGGGATGCGCCCCATTGTCGAAATCATGACGGTGAATTTCAGCTTGCTGGCGGCTGACCAGATTATCAATACAGCGGCCACGTACCTCCATATGTCAGGAGGGCAGTTCAATGTGCCGCTGGTGATTCGCATGGCCACCGGGGCGGGGTTTCAGCTGGCGGCACAGCACTCACATAGCCTTGAGGGCTGGTATGCCCATATCCCCGGATTGAAAATTTTAACGCCGGCTACGATAGAGGACGTTCATGGCATGCTGCTCACAGCGCTGAATGACCCGGACCCGGTACTGATTTTTGAGCACCTGGCTCTCTATAACCGCAAGGGCAACTTGCCGGTTAATAGCGGTGCAGTGGATATCAGTCGCGCCAAAGTACGCAGGGAAGGCGACTCGGTGAGCCTCATCACCTACGGCAACTCTCTGTGGAAATGTCTTGATGCGGCCGAACAGTTGTCCTCAGAGGGTATCGATGTAGAGGTGATCGACTTGCGTACGCTTCGCCCCCTTGATGATGACACCATCATGGCTTCATTGCGCAAGACACACCGAGCCGTTATTGTCGATGAAGGCTGGCGCTCCGGGGGCATTTCAGCGGAAATCGCTACACGAATCCACGAACAGGTCTTTTATGAGCTTGATGCTCCCGTTGCCCGCGTGTGCAGTGAGGAAGTCCCCATCCCCTATGCAAAACATCTGGAAGAAGCGGCACTGCCGCAACCGGAGAAAATTGTAAAAGCCGTTCGGGAGATATTGGGTAATGAGTAAATTCCTGATGCCGTCACTGGGTGCCGACATGGAGGAGGCCACACTGACCCAGTGGCTGGTTAAACCAGGCGACCATGTCCGGCGCGGCGATGTAGTCGCCGTTGTCGAAACCGCTAAAGGCGCTATCGAAATCGAAATCTTCGAAGACGGTGTTATTCAGACCATTTCCGTAAGTGAAGGGGAGAGGGCGCCTGTAGGCGCCACATTGGCATTGATCAGTACTAAAACAGAAGCCGCAAAGACAGAAGCTCCCAAGAAAGAGGCAGCTCTGGAGCAACCGAAGTCGCCCTCAAAGAGGAAACCTGGGCGAGCGTCACCAGCGGCGCGGAAAAGAGCGAAAGAACTGGGACTCAACCTCAATGATGTAGAGGGATCAGGGCCCGACGGGGCAGTTACACTGTCGGATTTAGAGAGATTAGGCGTGCAGCCTAAGGAGGATGTTGGCGAAGCGGGTGCTAAACCGTATGACATAACTGCTATGCGACAGACGATCGCCGCAGCAATGGCCCGCTCCAAACGGGAAATACCCCACTATTACCTTGCCACAACGGTAAACATGCAAGCGGTCGAAACATGGCTGAAAACCTTCAATAAAGGGCGCCAGATATCGGAGCGGCTCCCGTATCTGGTGCCAACTCTTAAAGCTGTGGCACTTGGCCTGCGCAAGGTGCCGGAATTAAACGGCTTTTATACCGATGACAACCATCAGGCTGCTGAAGCCATTAATATCGGTATCGCCGTGTCTCTGCGCGGTGGCGGCCTGGTGGCGCCAGCACTTAGTCACGTAGACCAGATGACACTGGAGGAAATTGCAGCCAACCTGAATGACCTGATCGAAAGGGCGCGAAGGGGTGCTCTCAGGGCCAAAGAACTATCAGGACCGACCATAACCCTGAGCAATATGGGTGAGCGCGGCGTGGAAACACTCTACGGTGTGATTACGCCACCACAAGTCGCACTCGTTGGCCTGGGGAGAATGGTCTCCAGGCCGTGCGCCGATGATAATGGGGGCGTTGTCGTATCACCACTCATGCAAATAACACTCTCAGCTGACCACCGTGTGAGCAGCGGCCATCAAGGTGCCTTGTTTCTGAACGCCGTCGATAAGCTGCTACAAACCCCCGAGGAGTTATGACTAGCGCTAAAAAAGAAGAACTCAATAGGTTAATCCTCACCGAATTAAGCGAGTTGGCACCAGAGGCGGATTTAACTCGTCTTGATCCGGAAGCAGATATCCGCGAGGAACTGGACATCGACTCATTCGATTTTGTTCGCTTTATCACGGCACTAAGCCAGATAACGGGCAAGGATGTTCCCGAAGAGGATTACATAAAGTTGACGACGCTTGCGAGTGCCACGGCCTATTTTGTGCGCTAGGCTCAAGGGAGATGGCACCTAACCGAACTACACTGTCAGTGTCCTTAACTTGTATCGTTATCTGTTGTCACGTGCTGGTATCGTTTAGGGGAAAGAGCTTTTAACAATCTGAGTATCTTTGATGAACATGATGTGATGATCGTGACTCAAGGTGCTAATCGCTTACAGAATATTTTATGACGACCTGGCAGGGCTGATTTCGTTACATAAACCCTCAATGGCGCTATGAGACTGACTCCCGTGCTTTTCTGGCTAATCTCGTACTGCGCATAATGTATAGAATGTTCCGTTAAGTTTGCCGCGTAAGACTCTGAATTAAAAAAGATATTTCCTGTTACCATAACTGCCATTATTGACGCTACTGCTGCCCATTTCTTCCAGATTTTTGCATTCTCTGGGTGCTTCGCCAGGTTGCTTGCTCTGATAACTTCTGCAGGGTCAACGTCTAATAATCCGGCCAGTTTTACGCAGCTATTTTCGCCCAGCCTACCTGTTTTTCTCGCATTGCTGATTTGCGCTCTAGATAGATTGATCAGTGGTGCTGTCTTGTAATCACTGTTCGTGATCTTCGCCGCATCGTCTAGGTAATCGCTGATCATTTTCATAGTTCAATCCTCTTTGACAGTTCAATGATAGTTGATTGTCAACTTAAATTTAACTGTTCAATGAAACTTGACGCGTTCAACAAAAGTTAACTATTCTCCGCTCCATTGAACAACGGATGTTAATCATGGTTCTGGAATACATCACATCTCTTGAATTCTGGTTTGGCGTTTCTCTTGCCCTGAATAGCATCCTTTACATCGAGCTTCGCCGCGCTCGTAAGGCCGCTGACCATGAGTAATCAGCTCTCGATCTTCACTGAAGAACAACTCCTGCTTTCTGGTCTGTTCCAGCAATCCCCGATTTCCGTTCAATCCATCGTTGAAAATACCCTCGCTGATTTGCAACTAACCTATGGCCTGACTCTTAGTCAGGCCATAGGTCTTTTTTCCGTTTCTCTGGTACTGGTCGGCATCGAGCAGGGCCTAATCCCTGTGGCGGTCCTAGTAACACCGCCACTTAGTCCAACACAGTGGACTTTTCCTACTAATCAGGATGATTTCTCATGCTGATTGACTGGGTAACTGCCCGCGTTCCTTTGCTTGATCTGGATGTTGATTCATTGGATTTGGCCATGATGATAGGGGACCGCATTGCCCGTTACTGCCCCAAAACGGGCGATACCCGATACGAGACTATGGCTTGGGACTCTATCCGCTCTGACAGCCATCAGATCAGCGTTCGGGTAGGTTCCACAGACTTATGGATTCAAGGCTCTCCCGCCCGCGTTTGTGGTGATGGTTGTGCCGTTTTCGGTTCCGGTGCATCTGCTCGGCTCGACGTTGCAGCCTGTGTAGACGCTATGCGCTTGTTTGTTCAGTCTCAGACTGGCATCAAATTACCCTCTGACATTTCGGCATGGAAAGTCAGCCGGGTGGATGTAACTGGAAACCTTCTTCTCGACTCTCCAACCGAAGTCAAAGACGCCCTGAAAATCCTTCGTGACTGTGAGGGTGGCCGTTACCGGGTCAGCCAGCAGGCGGGCGATACCGTCTACTGGTCTCACAAATCAAAACTTCGCAGTGGCAAAGCTTATGCGAAAGGACCACACCTTACCCACCTAATGAAATCCCGCACCTATGAAGGGATTGAATACACCCCAGAAGATATAAATCTAGCCTCACGACTGCTCCGCCTTGAGCTGAAATTAGGCCGTGAATTCTGGGCCCGCCATGACTGGAAAAGCTTTACCGCTTCTGACCTTGCCACTGAGTGGAATGACTACTTCGCCCGAATGATAGGGGGCTGCGAAATGAAAACTGATGCTGATTTAAAAACACGAATTATGGCCGTTGCCCCCTCTGAGGGACGCGGAAAAGCCGCTTATGGTTGCTGGCTTCTTATCCAGTCCGAAGGGTGGGAGAGGGCGCAAGAGTCCTTTGGCCGCTCTTCTTGGTACAACCATTTGAAAGTTCTCCGCGCTGCCGGTCTCGGTGATGCGGATTTATCAGCGGGCCAAGTTGTACCGCTTCGTCGTCGGGTCTTCGAGGCCCAACTTTGTCAATCGTGGACCCAACTCCGGGCAGCTTAATTAAAGGGAAACCTTATGAAAATTTTAGGAAAAGTACTCGACGTGACTGAACGTCTACACAAGGAAAAATCTGTTGCAGATGTCGTTCTTAAATCGGGTGAGGACGTTATTCAGTTCACCCTTTGGAACAATGAGTTCTCTGCTGGTACCCACATGAAGTTTAAAAAGCTCATTGGTCAGGATATCCGTACCGATGTGCAATCCGAGGTGTTTAACGGTCGCCTTCAGTACAAGTTCGGACACAGTGGTGAGGTTGTTCCTCTTGCTCCCGCTGGTGCTGTCTCTCGGGTTAGCTAATGGAAATCAGTTATCTACCGATTGCTATTAGCTCAATCACGAATTGCTTTTTGCTGTTCTTTGCTTTTGCGATCGCTAACCAACTTCCACCGAGAAAGCCCTGATGGCTCAAGTATTCCCAACCTGTGAACTTGCCGACTTGTCAGAAGTTAGCGGCACCCTCGTCTGTTCCTCTGGTTGGCAATACAAAGAACCTATGTACCCGATGTATGAGTTAGATGCTGTTGATACTGCCTCACTGATGGGACTAATCCTTCTATTCTTCATAGCCTGTTACACCGGCCGCAGGCTTGTGAAGCTCCTCGATATGGCCGGTACAAATACAGGTGATTAATATGAAAAAACTGATGAAAAAAGGCCGTAATATGGCCAAAGCTGCTGTTGCTACTGCTGGCATGGTTGCCATTTCTGGCGCTAACGCTGCTATTCCCGTCGAAGTCTCTACGGCTCTCGCCGATGCGACCACTGACGTAACAAGCCTGGGTGGTTTGGCTCTGTTGCTGGCTGGTGCTGGTTTTGCCATCTTTGCCCTGTACCGTCGCGTCCCGCGCGGTTAATGGAGCGCCCCCCTTCGGGGGGGCAATTCTATGAGTCTTCTTGTAATTATCGTTTGGATCATGGGCCTGAATATCTTATTTGGTGGCCAAGGGTGATCCGCTTACTGTTTGCTCTTTTGCTCATGTTCTCAGCGGCTCAATCCTTCGCAGCTATCGAGAATTACAGCTCACAAAGCGCTGCTTCTACTGCTTGTAACAATTTTCGCCATACCGCTTATTACTATTCTTCTACTAGCTGTATAGTTTATGACGGGAATCATTACGGTGCTGTGCTCTGTCAACGAACCCCCGATCGTACCGATGCGCAAACATCTAGTACAGGCACTTGCTATAGTACTTGGCCCCTTATTGAATACCGCACGTTTTATTTCACCGGTTGCCCTGAAGGTACAGTCCCAGATCCACAAGGTGGTGTCTCTTGTACCGAACCCGTACCCTCCGACTGTCCTGCTGCTGGCACTCCAATCATTCTCCAATTCGCGCCTAACAGTAACCCCGTTTCCAAGGGTGGTTGTGACATTGAACAAACTGGCGACTCTACCTGTACTGGTACTGCTGCTGAAGGCGGCTATTGTGTAGCTCCTTACGCTTACACTGGTACCGGGATGCAAGACCCGAATGCCGTTGACGATTCGACGGAGTGGGGTGGTTCTGGTTCAACTCCAAATCCTGATTACACTGGTGCTGGCTCTGGTACAGATGGCAGTACCACCACTACAACAACCAGTACAAGTTCCACTGGTAGTTCATCTTCCACCAGCACCACTACAGACAATGGTGATGGCACGACAACTACGGAAACAACTGGAAGTTCTTCTGGTACTACTTCCGGCACCACTACCGAGGAAACCACTAGCAACGGTACCGCTTCAGCTTCTGGCAAATGTGGGTATCCGCCTTCCTGCTCTGGTGGAGATCCACAGCTCTGCGCCATCCTTCGTCAACAATATGAAGCCATGTGTTCTGGTGAGCAGGTAACACCAGAGGACTTCACTAATGGTCTTGAAGCGGGTGGCTTATCTGACATGAATGATCTGCAAGGCAGTTGGTGGGATCAAGATGGAAACAGTGATGACCTTTCCGCAGATGTAACCGCCCAGGTTAATTCTGCTCTTTCCTCGCCCGGTTCGACTGGAACTTGTACCCTTGCCGACAGCTCCTTTAGTTTGCTTGGAAATCAGATTGTTTGGCCTCTAAGTAAGCTCTGTACTGTCGTCGATGCAGTCCGCGCCATTCTTTATGTCATCAGCACCATCAGTGCTGGCTTAATCTTAATGACCGCTGTAGCGAGGCCCTAAATGCCAATACCACTGATAGCCGCTGCTGCTTTACCTGTCATTGCTGCCACTGCTTTAAGGTTTCTCGTCGGCACGCTCATTGTCCGTGCGCTCACAGCCCTTGCAGTCAGTCTGGTGACGTTTACCGCTACCGATGCCATCAGTACGGCAATCCTCAACCACATTATTTCTTCATCCTCGGGCCTTCCTGCTGGGGTCCTAGAGGCCGCTCAGATGATCGGCTTTACCACTTGCGTCTCAATCATTGCATCCGCTTACGTTGGAGCAATCGCCATCAGGCAGGCGATGGGTTTGTACAACCGTATCGCCTTCGGACGTTCCTAATATGCTCTATCTCTGTACTGGTACCCCCGGCGCGGGCAAAACCCTCAACACCATTAAATACGTTGCTGAGGAATCCAAATTCAAGGGCAGGGACGTCTACTACTTCGGGATTCCCGAACTTGATCCGTCTTTCGGGTGGTCTGAGCTTACCGAAGAAGAAGCCCTCAAGTGGTACGAACTTCCGCCTAACTCAGTCATCATCTTTGATGAGGCTTATAACGTTTTTCCTGTTGGTCACAGCACCAAAATCCCCGATGAGCATGTCAAACAATTAGCTGTCCATCGTCACCGCGGTTATGACATTTTCCTCGTTACCCAAAAGGTTCAGGGGCAGGTCCATAGCTTCGTTAGGGGCCTTGTGGGTACGCATTTCCACTTTGCCCGCATCTTCAACAGCTCCACGATTAACCGCTTTGAGTGGACCTGTGTACAAGACAACCCCAATTCTGCGGCCACTCGGAAAAATGCCAACGTCAAGCCTATGCGTTTTGACAAAAACTACTTCGATAAATACCACTCTGCCGATGCTCACACCCATAAGATGAGCCTGCCCATGGGCAAGATATGGCTTGCCGTTACCTGCCTCGTTCTAGCTGTCTTAGTCGGTTATTCCCTTGTTAGCCGCATTTCTGCTCGAACTGACTCCCCAGCACCACAATCATCATCTATACCCAGCTACCAATCACCGTCCTCCGGACGATCACTCCCTGAGAAGCTCTCCTTTGCTGAACGATTTAAACCTGAAATACCTGGCATTCCTTGGTCCGCCCCAGCTTATTCAGAACTGACACAGCCCCAAACTTGGCCGCGTCCTGCTGCCTGTATCTTTCACCACAAAATTGATATGTGTGCCTGTTACACGCAGCAAGGTACACCCCTAACAGTTGATCAGGAATTCTGTAGATCAGTAGTAAAAAATGGATTTTTCGACTTCACAAAACCGGACAAGAAAGAAGAGGAGGGCGGCTTAAATGGCGAGGCGCATGCCCGCCAATTTCAGCCGTCCACCTCTTCTGAGCCAGTCCGCCAAGCTGTCCTCCTTCACGAAAACCAACCTGTCCGGACTCTCTCTCCTGACACGCCAGACCCATTAGTCAAACGTTCCAGCGTTTACGACCACTTCTAAATTTCCCTTTTTCCTGTAGCATTCTCCTTAATCATTGGAGGATGCACATGCTTAGTTATGGAAAACTTGGTTTCACGGTCTATTTCGCCTTCACACTCTCGCTTCTCACTGCCGGTACTGCATTCAAGCTCTGGATTGAATACGACGCCCGCACACTGGCTGTCCACCTACAGGCTGAAACAGCTGCTGCTGCTAAAGAACTCCGCCAGAATGCACTTATGGCCCAGCAGGAACGCACTAGGCGCCAACTCGAGCAAAACAAGGCCATCGAGAAACAGAATGCCATCAACGCACAAAAGCAGCGCACCTGCTCCTTCTGGCGTGACCAATACATGAAGAATAAGACGTCTTATGACAAAACCATGATGGATTCTGCCTGTAAGTGACTTTGTTTACTGATTACCCCCGCGTAGCGGCAATGGAGCCGGGGAGGTGAAGGTCCAGCCCGCGAGGGCTGTGCAGGCGCCGCTTAGGCGCATCTTTATATGCACGGCGTTCTTCCACAGCACTTATTTTTAGCTTATGGTTATTAATTGAGAAGGTCAGCCTGGCTTTACAAGTAGCTATTAGCAATCAAAGGGAAGCACAATGGATACTGCTAAGCTCGTCCTCGAATACTTTGAAGTGATACTGAGTGCTCCCGTATTATTTTCAATCGTTGCTATTCTATTCATCCTTGTTTTTCGAGAAGACTTAAAAGCACTTATTCTACGGGTAGCAAAAATTAAACTACCTGGTGGAACCGAGCTAAGCACTCCTCAATCAAGTCAGCTAGCTAGTGAAGAAGATAGACCAGCACCCGAGCCATCAGTAAATGAGGAATATCCCATAGCTGGATTGCCAGCCGATCTAACTTCTCAACAAAGAGTCGTTGTCGAGCAGTTAATCCGTTCACATATAGCCACTGCTTATGTTTGGGAGTATCGGTACCTAAACTATTTCCTTGCTCGTGGCACCCAGCATGTTCTGGATTGGTTGATTAGCCTGTCCAGTCCAATAACATTCGCGCATTTCGAGTCGGTCTGGATACCCCTTATACCCTCTGTCAATGAAAGGCAATCAATTATTACAGCTCTTCAAGCTCATCACCTGATACAACAGGAGAGTTCGGGTCTGATTTCTGTGACTCCGAAGGGGCGCGAATATGCACAATGGAGAGGTTCTTTGCCAGCACCCCCAAATTCTTCAGCAGGACATTCTTAGACTGTGTGTAAATGCATTTTTCACTTTCTAGGCTGTGAGCTCATCTATCTTCAGGTTATCGTACCCAAATGAAGATGTATTACCTTCACTGGCCTCCTATACAAATGCGTATCATCTATTCCTTTAAACGTTGAAAAAACATTAAATGTCAATAACGAAAATAAGCTTCGAGCAATTCTTACAAAGTAATATCGAGACCTTCGGAATTGTCATATTTCTGCTTGGGCTTCTTCTGGGTAATTGGCTTTCTATAGGTCGTGATCGTAGACGTGAGTTCAACGAAATTGCCGACGAAGTCAATACCATTCTTAGGAAAGAAAGGGAGCGTGCTGTCGAAAGACTTGTTTCGGACGGCATTAGTTTCGAGCAATTCCAACACTTAAAAAGGAGGGTTTCCTGCTTTAGTGCTCGCGGTCTCAACAAGGCTATCTCCGCTTACAACGTAGCTAGAGGACCTGAGTTTTGGGAGCTCGACTCTTTTGGTCAGCCACATTACATAGAACCGGAGAAGATCATCGTAGCTATCGATGCTCTTCTTGGTTATGTTCATAGAAAGTGATTATTCAACAAAGAATTGAAGTCGCCTACAGACCTCGTCGGCTGGCTTAAACCATGAAAGGAAATAAATATGTCAAACCAAGCCCAATGGTATTCAATCTTCCTTGGAAATGGCCGGGATGCATATAACCCCACAGTAGATATACAAAATAAGTTCTTTTTTGCTCTTGCTTTAGCAGGCGCCCCACCCGATATGGGGATGTTCTCGAAGTCAAAGACTGAGTCTGGAGAGCATGGGGTAACCCTTTATTTCTCTCCAGGGGCTTCTTCGTTCGTTAGCTCACTGGAGAATGCGACTCCTTGCGAAAAGCCATCTATTGAAAATCTGGGTCTTCTTCTAGGTGATGCTCGTTGTTGGGACGTGTTATTTCCCTCAAGATAACTAATTCAAGTACCTGCTCCTGAATAGTCTTTAAGCTAGCCTTCAGGCCATTTCATCAATCTTTTTCATGGCATCTATTGCACTTAGGGTAGGGGATACGAGCTCAGACTCTATTTTGATATTTTTCATACGTTCGATGTTGCTAACCATTGTTTGGTGGGCGTGCCCTTGGTTGAAGGTGATGTCTACCGGTTGCATTGTCCTTATCAAGTCTTCCATTAATTTTTCTGGCCTCCAGCTATAATATTTTGGATTAAGATCGTCCCTGTATAAAACCCCATCGCATATGTACCATCGCTTCCACCCAAAGAAATCGAGTCTCCCAGACATGATTTCGATTGCCTTGTATACCCATAACGGTGCTTCATTTTGTTTCTTCCACCGGTACCAGCTTCGCTCTGATATCCCTAGTTCTGTACATATATCATCAACAAAAAACCCGGCCTTTAGCCGGGTTTCTTCGATGTACTCGAAAGATACTTTTTTTCTTCTTTTCATGCGTCCAACTTCCGTTTGGCTATGCTCCAGAGGAAGATGATAGCGACAACCGCTACCGCAGCATATTGCGCATAATGTATATTATGTTAAATAGTTAATTTGATTACTCTACATACATTGTAAATGACCTCTTATTCAACACGCTTTTGCTGAGGCCCGTCAGCTAGGCATAGACCCACCTACTTCACCCTCATACACAGATAAGGGTGCGACAATTTGTCGCATTTCCTGACACTGACAATCTTTTTAGAATTGCGCACCAATCAAAGTGACCATTCAAAAGGATTTATTTTGAAGCGCTGCAATAAGTTACCCTCAATCACACGCACGGCTCTCGCTATAGCTCTTTCTGCATCATATGCTTCACTGGCTCAAGCTGAGGAAGTTGCCGAAGAAATTCTTCTGATCAAACAACAACAATCGGTACCCGTTGCAACAGGTGATTCAGGTGCACTGCTTGGTGATGAAGGCGTTCAATTTTTCTCCGCTGGAGGTATTGCTAAATTACCGGTTATTAACGGTATGAATGGCGATCGCGTTAAGGTGTTACTCGACGGCAGTGAAATCACCTCCGCCTGTGCGAACCATATGAACCCTCCTCTTTCCTATATGGACGCCAGTCGCGTGGAATCCGTAGTCGTGCTCAAAGGTATAACGCCGGTTAGTCAGGGTGGTGACAGTGTTGCTGGCACAATTTCGCTCAAATCCCAATCGCCCGTTTACTCTGATTCCGACCAGCTTCTGACGCAAGTCACTCTTGGCGCTTTCTACCGCAGCAATGGCAAACATCACGGTGAATTCCTGAATACCACCATCGCCAGCGAAAACGTTAGCCTGAACTACACAGGTAGTTTGGACCGCTCCGCAACCTATCGTGATGGGGACGGCGACAAGGTTCTCGATACCCTTTATCGCTCGGAAAGCCACGCCATTACTCTTGGAACCAAAGGGCTGGATCAGGAACTCATCGTCAAGCTGACCCATCAGGAAGTGCCTTATCAAGGCTTTCCCAACCAATATATGGATATGGTGGGCAATAAAAGTGATGGTGTTATTGTCAACTATCTCCGTGATTTCAGTTGGATAAAACTCGACGCTCTGGTCAGCTGGAATGATGTTGAACATGAAATGGGCTTTTTTACCCACGAGAAGACCGGCACCATGCCCATGGACACAGACGGTAAGGATGTCGGCTATGTCATCAAGGCGGAATTTCCCTTGAACGAACAACATATCCTTCGTATCGGAAATGAATATCACCATTTCGAACTGGACGACTGGTGGCCACCGGTATCCGGTTCCATGACGATGGCGCCTGACACCCATGTGAATATTAATAATGGCGAGCGCGACCGCTATGCTCTGTGGGCAGAATCTGAATACCACATCAATTCCCGGTGGACGACAATGGCCGGTATTCGCTATGAGCACGTGGTGACAGATACTGATGATGTCCAGCCCTATAACACCATGCCAACAATCATGATGTCTCCCAACCTGGATGCTGCCGCAGCTGTGGCCTTTAATGCCCGTAACCACAAGCAGGTTGATGACAATTTCGACATCACCTTGATGCTCCGCTATGAACCCTCTAACGAGGAATCCATCGAGATCGGTTATGCCCGCAAGAACCGGTCTCCTAATCTGTACGAACGCTACTCCTGGGGTGAAAGTACCATGGCGGTCAGCATGATCGGCTGGTATGGGGACGGTAATGGCTACATTGGAAATATAGACCTGGACCCTGAAACTGCGCACACCCTGAGTGCCTTCTATAGCAGGCATGCACCAGATGACAGTTGGGAAATCACCGTCAACCCCTATTACACCTATGTGGATGATTTTATCGATGCCGAGCAGATCGGCACCTTTCATCCGAGAATGGTGATGTCAGTCACCCGTCCGAAACTGCAATATACCAATATCGATGCCGAGTTTTACGGTATGGACCTCAGTGGGTCTCGTAACCTGTGGAACTCTTCTGTATGGGGTGCTGGCATGCTGAAGGGGCAGATTGTCTACACTCGAGGAAAGCGTAAAGATGGCCCGGAAGATCTGTATCACATCATGCCACTCAACGTAAAAGTCGCGCTTGAGCAGTCGCTCAGCCAGTGGACCAACACCATCGAGCTGGAGTGGGTTGATGAAAAAAACCAGGTCGACCAGATTCGACTGGAAAACGATACGGCAAAATACACCCTCCTTAATGCCTTCACCGAGTACCGATGGAATGCTACTACCATCAACTTCGGTGTGCGCAACCTGCTGGATGAAAGTTATGACCTGCCCCTCGGTGGAGTGAGCATTGCCCAGTGGCGGGACGATGGCATGGTTGGCCAGTTTGAATCATTGGCTGGCCCTGGACGATCTGTCGAGATGGGCGTGCGTTACCAATTCTAAGGAGAGTATCGTCTCATCATGACACAGCAAAGGGGGCCAAAAGGCCTCCTCTTTCTTTGTTAATGATTCACGGTTCAATCATGCCCTTAATG
Organism: Porticoccus sp.; assembly: GCA_041581855.1. Classification (GTDB taxonomy): domain Bacteria; phylum Pseudomonadota; class Gammaproteobacteria; order Pseudomonadales; family Porticoccaceae; genus Porticoccus. Next base: position 15,439 of record JBFICU010000002.1, read on the forward strand.
CGACCACAATTTCGCTTCTACTCTGTACCGTAACTGGCTGTTCTGTCAGAATTCACGCTTCCCACCACAGGTTACAGACCAGCGTTGTTCTGGACACTGACAATCAATCGCCTTGAGCGTTTATATACCCAGATTTTTTACGGAGTCACTAATGTCGTTTAACAGTTTTCCTGATCGTGAACTTATAGCGGAACTGACAGCTAAAATGCTGCTTGAGATCGGCGCGATAAACTTTCGCCCTGAAGACCCCTTTCGTCTCACTTCAGGCAAAGCGAGCCCTGTGTATATTGATTGTCGAAAAATTATTTCTTTCCCGCGGGTCCGTTCTGCCATGATGGATTTTGGGGCTTCTACGATCTTGCGAGACATCGGATTTGAGACCATTGATGCTGTTGCCGGTGGTGAAACTGCTGGTATTCCTTTCGCAGCCTGGTTGGCTGAGCGTTTATCGCTACCTATGCAGTATGTTCGCAAAAAACCCAAGGGATTTGGACGCGATGCTCAAATTGAAGGTGATCTTAAAGAAGGCTCGCGTGTGCTATTGGTTGAAGATTTGACCACAGATGGTGGTAGCAAAATCACCTTCTGCGAGGCACTTCGTACAGCCGGTGCTGAGGTTAGCGACACGTTTGTCATTTTCTTTTATGACATTTTCCCTGACACGCGCCAGAAATTGGCTGATATCGGCGTGAATCTCCATTATTTGACTACATGGTGGGATGTGCTGAATGTCTGTAAGAATGAAAATCGTATGGATACAAAGTCGATTGCAGAAATTGAGTCTTTCCTGAATTCGCCGGTTGAATGGTCGCTATCCCACGGCGGCGTTGAAAAATAATATTAAAAAAGGCCTGTAAGACAATGTATTACAGGCCTTTTTTAATTTAATTAATTAGAGTGCATTCAGGCTTCTGTCATGCACAAAGTCAATCTTCCCCTGAAAACCCAATATGTATAACGCCAGACGATCATCGGCGTAATGTGCAAAAACTTTCAACAGTGCCTTGTCGTCTCGGGCGAAGTCGCCTTTATATTGATTAAACATACTTGAGGCAGTGAGCTTGCCGTTCTTCAAGGTGACGCCATTCTGGCTGTTAATAAAGTTCTTCCCTGACTCTTTCAGCATGTCCTTCACGTTTTTGCCTGTAAAAGCATGAGACAGTAGTCCCGGGCAACTCATGTCCGCGCAGTTCAGACCAAAATGCACCTTATGATCCTTCCAGATAGGCCGGATAATACGGTTTTCAATATCGTTAAGAGAGAGAGACTGCCCCGAAACGGTCGCGACTGGGCTATTCAGTGGATCACTGGAAAGGTTTCGTGCGCGGATTTCAGTAAAGGTTTTTACAGGATAATTATCGCTGATGATTTTGACCGTGACAGCGTTATAGAGATTTAGCCAATAGGCTTGCTGTTCATTACGGCTATAGCTGCGCGGATCGATTTCTTCCAATGTTGAAATATAATTTTTCAGCGCTTTTTTATCGGCTGAGGTCAAGGCTCCATAGCGGAACCTGTTCGTCCCACCTTTCTTGTCCACGACATAATTGCCCAGGATATTATCCCAGCTTGTGTGATCGATGACTTCGCGGTTGCGCTCATTGCTGCGATCCCAATATCCCCAGTATTGTGATTCAGTTGAAGCGCTAGCTGTAGTGGTTGCCAACAGTGTGGCCAGGAAAAAAATACTGATAAAAGTTTTGCTGTGTGCCATTGTCAGAGCCATTCGTTAATTGTTGTTATCTGCTTTGGTACCACTATCGCCGCTATCATACAATATGAACTCTTATTGCTGTGAACTACCCCTCCATGAAGAAGCTTAGCACATCGCAAATTGCCACTATAGACCAACAACATATTTGGCACCCCTACTCTTCACTTGCCAATCCTTTACCTGCTTTTCAGGTGGATTCTGCCGACGGGGTTCGCTTGAAATTAGCTGACGGGCGTGAACTGATAGACGGTATGGCCTCCTGGTGGTGTGTGATTCACGGTTACAACCACCCAGCACTCAATGCAGCCCTGCAGGCACAAGCGGAGCGCATGGCTCATGTGATGTTTGGTGGCATCGTTCATGAACCCGCAGCCAGGTTAGCCCAGACACTGGTTGATATTACGCCTGACGGATTGGAAAAAGTGTTTTTCTCCGATTCGGGCTCGGTTAGCGTCGAGGTGGCCATGAAAATGGCCATCCAGTATTGGCAGTCAGTGGGTGTTAAAGGGAAAACCCGGCTATTAAGCCTGCGTAATGGCTATCATGGGGACACCTTTGGGGCTATGTCTGTGTGCGACCCCATCACAGGCATGCATCATTTGTTTAGTGACGTATTGATGCCACAGCTATTTTCTGAGGCCCCTCTCTGCCCCTTCGATGCCGACTGGGATGAGTCGTTCATTGCTGATTTCGAGACCAAAATCTCTTCTCATGCCCATGAATTAGCAGCGGTTATCCTCGAACCTGTTGTCCAGGGCGCAGGTGGTATGCGTTTTTACTCCCCGCACTTTCTCAAACGTGTTCGCGAACTCTGCGATCACCACAATGTCTTGTTAATCGCTGATGAGATTGCCACCGGTTTTGGTCGCACCGGGAAGCTTTTTGCCTGTGAATGGGCCGGAATTTCACCGGATATTCTCTGCCTTGGCAAAGCACTTACCGGCGGTTATATGACGCTGGCGGCGACGCTGTGTACCCAGCAGGTTAGTGATGGCATCTGTCAGGGCGAAGCCGGAGTGTTTATGCACGGCCCCACTTTTATGGGCAATCCACTGGCCTGTGCAGTGGCCAATGCCAGCATTGATTTGCTACTTTCTTCTGACTGGCAGACCCGTATTGAGGACCTCCAACAACAGCTGGAGTCAGCGCTGTCCCCTGCCCGGGGTTTGCCAAATGTTGCCGATGTGAGGGTGTTGGGTGCAATTGGCGTGATCGAAATGAAGGAGCCTGTTGAATTAGCCCGGATACAGAAAGAATTTGTCGATCAAGGCGTGTGGGTCAGGCCCTTCGGCAAGCTGGTCTATGTGATGCCGCCCTACATCATAGGGCGGCAAGACCTGGATACACTGTGTAAAGTTATGGTGGGCGTGGTCAAGAATTACCATTAACCATGTGCTGCTTTAAGCCAATGAATACAGGCCAACAGCGCGGTTAAGGCGTTCCATAAAGGGTTTGCTTACCGCCCTCGCCTTTTCGGCACCTTCCCTGAGGACTTTTTCAATGTACTCAGGGTCATCCATCAGTGCGTTGTAACGCTCGCGAGGTTCCCGAAGTTCCTCGTTGATCAGTTCGAACAATTGTTTCTTGGCCTCACCCCAGGCAATACCATTTTCAAATTCACGGCGCATGGCATCCGTTTGTTCCTTGGAGGCAAAGGCACGCCAAACCTGAAATACCGTGGAGGTATCGGGATCTTTTGGTTCTCCCGGTTCCAACAGGTTGGTGACAATTTTGTTGATGTGTTTTTTCAACTGTTTTTCCGGCAAGAACAAGGGGATGGTGTTGCCATAGCTCTTGCTCATCTTGCGGCCGTCCAGTCCTTGTAAAACTGCCACATGGTCATCGACCACGGCCTCGGGCAACGCGAAGTGCTCACCGTAGATATGATTGAAGCGCTGTCCAATATCCCGAGCCATTTCAATATGCTGAATTTGATCGCGACCTACGGGCACTTTGGTGCCATTGAACATCAGAATGTCAGCTGCCATCAGCACAGGATAGGAAAACAATCCCATGGTGATGCCGAAATCAGGGTCTTCGCCCGCTTCGAGGTTTTTCTGAACCGAGTCTTTGTATGCGTGTGCTCGATTCATCAGGCCCTTGGCAGCGATACAGTTAAGAAACCAGGTAAGTTGGGGGATTTCCGGGATATCTGACTGGCGATAAAACACCACGTTATCGGTATTGAGTCCCAAGGCAAGCCAGGTGGCGGCAATTTCACGAGTGGATTGGTGCACCTTTTCCGGATCCTGGCACTTGATCAAAGCATGGAAATCGGCCAAAAAATAATAGGCATTCACGTCAGCACATTGACTGGCCGCAATGGCAGGTCGAATTGCACCCACGTAGTTACCCAAATGGGGCGTGCCGGTGGTAGTAATCCCGGTCAGTACGGTATCGCGCGCGGTAGATATATTGTTATTCATGAATCATTTTCTACAGTTAATACGGTGTTATGGACGCACATCATACGGATTTCGGCGCATCAATAAAGGCAAGTTCGTTATTCAAATTTCCGGTATCACCAGGCTGCGGCTATCGTTGTAAAACTCATTCAGCGC
>JBFICU010000003.1:0-18590 GCA_041581855.1 Porticoccus sp.
ACTCCGGGGTAATCCAACCCTGCAGAGATTGAATGCGTCTCGATAATCTGGCCGTTTTCATCTTCCATCAAATACGTCCGATTGCCATGCAATACACCCGGAATACCATCATTTAGCGGTGCCGCATGCTTGCCTGTCGCCAAACCGAAACCACCTGCTTCCACTCCGTACATTGCTACCGACTCATCTTCCAGGAATGGGTGGAACAGCCCGATGGCATTGGAACCACCACCGACACAGGCCACCAGGGCATCCGGCAATTGTCCTGCCTGGGCAAGAGATTGCTGGCGTGCTTCACGGCCGATCACCGACTGAAAGTTACGTACCAGCTCTGGATAAGGGTGTGGACCAGCACAGGTGCCGATAATGTAGAAGGTATCATCCACGTTGGTGACCCAATCGCGCATGGCCTCGTTCATAGCATCCTTGAGTGTCTTGGAGCCTGAGGTCACGGGAATCACTGTGGCACCGAGCAGCTTCATGCGGTAGACGTTGAGAGACTGACGATGCACGTCTTCCTCACCCATAAAGACATGGCACTCCAGACCTAGCCTGGCCGCCACGGTGGCCGTGGCCACGCCATGCTGACCAGCACCGGTTTCTGCGATAACACGCCTTTTACCGGTATGTTTAGCCAGCAGCGCCTGGCCAATGGTGTTATTTATCTTGTGCGCGCCGGTGTGGTTGAGATCTTCCCTCTTCAGGAACAAACGGGCACCACCGGTTTCGCGAGTCCAGCGCTCGGCAAAATACAGAGGCGATGGCCTACCAACATAATGAGCCAGATCGTAATCAAACTGGGCTTGGAACTCCGGATCATCTTTCAAGCTGCGGTAAATTCTTTCCAGTTCATCCAAGGCGTAAATCAACGTCTCAGATACAAAGCGACCGCCATAGGGGCCGAAGTGGCCGCGGGCGTCTGGCACCTGGCTGAAATCAATATTCATTTTTTTGTTCACGGAACTCTCCCAAGATCACTCGCCTTTGGCGCGTGCAATAAACTGTTGTACAAGTGCTGTTGACTTGATGCCGGGAGCCTCCTCGACCCCGCCACTCACGTCGACTCCATAGGGAGCGACCTGTCGTACGGCTTCAGAGACATTCTCGGGCGTCAACCCCCCCGCCAGAACCAGCGGGAAATCGACTTTATCGGGCAAGCGCTGCCAATTAAAGGTCTCGCCGGTACCACCGTATTTATCTTTATCCCAAGCATCGAAGAGAAAGCCGCAGGCACCGGGGAAACGCGCCATCTCTGACACCAGATCAAGACCAGGAGACATCCTGATAGCCTTCATATAGGGCCGGCCAAATTGACGACAATAGGCATCGTCCTCATCCCCATGAAACTGCAACAACTGCAGCCCTACGCTATCCAGCGTCGCCACAACATCATCTGCTGGCGCATTCACGAAAAGCCCCACCGTGGTCACAAAAGGACCCACTGCGCGCGCAATGACTGCTGCAGTTGACCGATCCACGTATCGAGGACTTTTCTGATAGAACACCAAGCCGATAGCATCTGCCCCGGCCTCCGCTGCCACCCTCGCATCACCTTCTCGGGTTATACCGCAGATTTTGACTCGGGTTCGTTTCACAGTGGCATCCAATAGCAAGTGGCGGATTGTAGCAAAAAGGTCTCGGCCCGCCTATCGCCAGAGTGCTCAGCAATCACTTATGAACTGAGGACCCGGCTTAAAACTGGGTACGTCAAAATGCTGAGGATAGTTCACCCCGACCAGATATAGGCCATTGGGCGGTGCGGTGGGTGGCGCCTGGGTACGATCACGTTTTTCCAGCAATTCCCCCAGCCATTCCACCGGATAATCACCCCTGCCGATACACATTAATGCCCCAGTGATATTTCTCACCATATGGTGCAAGAAGGCATTGGCTGTAATCTCAAGGATGACCAGCTCACCCTGGCGCCAAACTCGGGCAGCATGAACATTACGATTGGGCGAATTTGACTGACAGCCCGCTGCCCGGAAAGAGCTAAAATCGTTCTCCCCCAACAACTGCTGCACCGCAAGGTGCATAAGAGACTCGTCCAACGGACGTTTTTCCCAAGTTAGCCAATGATAGAACAGCGCTGAGCGATGAGGCTGATTCACGATCAAATAGCGATAAGTTCTTGCTGTAGCAGCGAAACGCGCATGAAATTGAGCAGGTTGTTCTGCCACCCAATGAAGACGGATACCAAAGGGCAAATTGGCATTTACGCCCAACACCCAGTTCCTGGAATTGCGTTCCGCGCGGGTATCGAAATGAATAATCTGATTGGTAGCGTGAACACCTGTATCAGTGCGTCCGGCACAGGCAACAGCAATGCGCTCATTAGCAACCTGGGTGAGTGACGCCTCCACATGAAACTGGACACTGGGACTGTGGGTTTGGCGCTGCCAACCACAAAAAGCACTGCCGTCATATTCGACGGCAGCTGCGATGCGTTTTACACCTTCCGGGAGCCCCTCCCCTTCAGGCACCAAGCCATTCGAGAGGTACTCCCAGGGTTTCCCCTGGGTCATGATGTTCAGGTCACCATTTCGAGTAAATTACGAGCTTTCTCTTTTTGCTCCTCGGTGCCTTCATCAACAACTTCATTGAGCAAATCTCGAGCGTTGTCAGGATCGCCCAAATCCAGATAGGTCTCAGCCAATACTAACTTGGTGCCGCAAACGTCTTCGTCACCAAAGTCCTTCATCTCCGCATCCAGATCGTAGCTGTCATCGTCTTCTGTCTCGGAGGCAGACAGAATGGCATCTTCCAACTCCTCGAAAGTCTGCTCCTTAAGAGATTCTGGTGCATTGAACGTGTCAACATCGACGGTGTCCACTGCTGGAACCTGATCTACAGCCGAAAGTTCTGAGGCGTCTGTTTCATCGAGATCAATGTCAAACATCCCCTGATCAATTTCAGAGGACAACGAATCAAGATCGATGTCTCCCAAGTCCAGATCCAGGTCAAAATCCTGGCTCGACGTCTCCTTTAGCCCAGGCTCAGCTGACAGGGCCGGAGCCTCTTCATCTGAAGGAACTTCCAGATCAGTTGTGCCGACAGCATTTTCGTCTGCAACCGTTTCAGCCAAAGCCGCCGCCTCTTCAGGAGCGACGTCCCCCAAGTCATAATCCAGGGTTGGGGCTTCAAAATCCACATGGCTTTGTGGCGCTTCAGCGGTGGGCGTGTCTTCCTCAACAATACTGTCCTCACCTTGATCAGCAGTTTCCCCAGCCAACGTTTCAGGGGCCAATTCCGCACGAAGAGTTAATGCTCTGGCATCTGCCTCCGGGTTATTGAGTGCGGCCAGCTGCTCCACCTGCTCATCAAATGCCTCGAGGTTGTTGGCATTCACATAGACTTCAAGCAGCTTGAGCCTCAATGAACTATCGTCTGGATCTGCGTCAATGGCTCCCTTGAGAATCTTTTCGGCTTGCCGATAATTACCCAGAGACAAATAGATGTCTGCTTCGCCTTTCGGATCAACGCCTTCGCCATCACCTAGCTGCAGTTCCTCAAGTTCCTGCAGGACATCTAAATCCTGCTCTTCATCAAGCTCTTCAGCGAGTGCGGCAATGTATTCTTTATCGTCATCTGTCAGCAGCTGGTCGCTTTCTTCTTTTGACGCCTCTGACTCCTGTCGGCCAACAAGTGTTTGCAGAGAAAGCTCTTCAACCTCATCGTCTTCCTGCTTACGATTCCTGAAGAACATCAGCACAGCCAGCAGCAGCGCCAACAAGCCAATGGCCGGATAGAGCAAATAATCCATCAGGCTCGCGAGGTCAAATGTCTTATTTTTTCCAGGCTCAACCTGGCTGTCAGACACGGGCACTGCTTCTGTCACAGCAACCTGTGTATCCACTTCGTCGTTCGATACTTCTACAGACTCATCACCAGCGACAAGTGCGGCTTCTTGGTCGATCTGGGTTGCCACCTGGGTTCCACGCAGAGAGTCATCTTGGATTTCGACCAGACGATTCATTGTTGAAAGCTGCTCTTCCAACTTGGCAATACGGTCCTTCAATTCGGCATTTTCCCGGGCTGTTTTATCCAGTTCCTCCCGAGCGACCGTAAGTACATCGGCAGCGGAACCAGTGGTGCCGGTTCCATCCGCCTCTCCGCCATCCACACCAGCAGCTGCCGTTAAGGCCTCGTCGGCACCCAATGCCGCCAGCTTCAAACGCCCTTCGCCCGCCGCATCAGAGGGTGCCGCTTCACTGACAACCGGGGTAGCGTCAAGCATTGGAGCCTGAGCGTCCTCTGAAGTTACCGCACTGGGGGCCAGGTCTATACTAACGTCCGAAAGGGCTGCGATATCGCTACCTTCAGGTAGCCTCAACACAGCACCCTTCTTTAGAAGATTGATATTGTCGTTAATGAACGCATGGGGATTGGCCTGCTTGATAGCGGCCATGGTCTGCGCCATGGAGGCGCCTTGAGGACGTATTTTCTCTGCTATGGCCCAAACAGTATCACCACCACTCACCCGATACTCATCATCACCGACTGATAGTGAAAGCGGGGTACTAACCGCAGGCGTCTTCACTGGTGTGGATTGACGCGCGGACTGTGACGTTGGCTGCGGGCCTGAACTCGCAGCCTCAATCTTTTTTACAGAAGACTTCTCCGTCGCATAGAGAGGGAGATCAAGCAATACTGTGTATTCGCGAAGCAACCGACCTGTAGGCCAATCAATCTCCACCAGGAAGTCCAGGAAAGGTTCACGGAGCGGTTTACGAGAAGTCACCAGAATAACAGGGTTGCCAGGCTTGGACAGGTCAACCTCAAAACGTAAGTCTGTCAGCGTGAAAGGACGCTCTACTCCGGCGTTGTCAAAATCTTTTTGAGAGCCGAGGCCAACCAGCATTTCCAGCTCGGACAGCTCACCAATATTCAAGAGTTGAATTTCAGCATCGAGAGGCTCATTCAGCGCTGAATTGAGCTTCATTTCACCCAACCCCACAGCAAGCGTCTGATTGGAGATAACCGCACCGAACAATCCGGCTGCCAAGGTCAAGTGACGTAACTTCATACGATATTCCCTGTTTTGCTGTGTGTTAAACGCTTTCCCTAACGAGGGCTCTCGCACACACAAAAAACCATTTACATGATTTGAGGTTCTGACTGCAAGTATTTATGAGTAAATAAAATTGTTCAACCGCTATAGGCATTATAAATACCCAAAACAGCACAACCATAGTCCTGATTTATGACCAGTTGCACAAAATCACAGCATTGATAGCCCTGCGCATGAAAAACACCCTGCCTTTTTCGCAAGGTGTCCGATGCAGCGCTTCCCCAAAGCCTTTTAACCTTCAAGCAAAATTCGCAGCATCCTGCGCAAGGGTTCCGCTGCACCCCAGAGCAACTGATCTCCCACAGTAAAGGCTGCCAGATACTTTCCGCCCATATTCATCTTGCGCAAACGGCCCACCGGCACGTGCAGATTGCCGGTCACCGCGGCCGGGGTCAGCTCCTTAAGCGTAATGGCTCTTTCGTTGGGCACTACCCGCACCCAATCGTTGGCTTCGGCCAGCATGGCTTCGATTTCATCCAGCGGCACATCTTGAGTCAACTTAACTGTCAGCGCCTGACTGTGACAGCGCATGGCACCAATGCGCACACAGATGCCATCTACAGGAATGAGGGTATCGCCAGCACGACCCAGGATCTTGTTGGTTTCCGCCTGACCTTTCCACTCTTCCTTGCTCTGGCCACTGTCCAGCTGTACGTCAATCCAGGGCAGCAAACTGCCGCTCAGGGGAGCGCCGAAGTGCTCAGTCGGAAAACTGTCACTGCGCATGGCGGCCACCACCTTGCGGTCGATATCAAGAATGGCGGAAGCAGGATCAGCCAGTTCCGACGCCACGGATTTCTCAATGGCACCCATCTGGGCAATCAACTCGCGCATGTTCTGGGCACCCGCACCGGAGGCAGCCTGGTAAGTCATGGCAGAAGTCCACTCCACCAACCCCTTGTTGAACAAGCCGCCCATGGCCATCAGCATCAGACTGACCGTACAGTTGCCGCCGACAAAGTTTTTAATGCCGCCGGCAATTCCATCCTTGATGACACCGAGATTCACTGGGTCCAGGATAATCAGGGCATCATCTGCCATCCGCAAAGCGGAAGCCGCGTCGATCCAGTAACCATCCCAACCGGACTTGCGCAGCTCGGGGTAAACAGCCTTGGTGTAATCTCCACCCTGACAGGTAATGATGATATCCATTTTGGCAAGGGAGGGAATATCTCGGGCATCCTGCAACGGCGGCACATCAACACCGATCTCAGGACCAGGCTGCCCCAACTGGGAGGTAGTGAAGAAAACAGGCTCGATCAAGGCAAAATCATTTTCCTGCTGCATCCGATCCATCAATACAGAACCGACCATGCCACGCCAACCGACAAAACCAACTTTTTTCATTTCAATTCAACCTATTAAAAAAACTTTTCCATGAAGAGTTGAGATGCATCTCGATGCAGTCTCACTGCCTTATAACAGTGCGGAAACCACTGCATCACCCATTTCAACCGTGCCCACCCGAGTCGCACCAGAGGTATAAATATCCGGCGTGCGCAGGCCTTGATCCAGAACATTGCTGACCGCCTGCTCAATGGCAATGGCCGCTTCAGGAGCATCCAGGGAATAACGCAACATCATCGCAGCCGACAGTATGGTGGCCAACGGATTAGCGACGCCCTGGCCGGCGATATCCGGCGCCGAACCGTGACAGGGTTCGTAGAGTCCCTTGCCGTTTTTATCGAGAGAAGCTGATGGCAGCATCCCAATAGAACCGGTCAACATGGCGGCTGCATCCGACAAAATATCGCCAAACATATTGCCAGTCACTACCACGTCGAACTGTTTCGGTGCTTTCACCAGTTGCATGGCCGCATTGTCCACATACATGTGACTCAGCTCCACTTCGGGGTAGTCCTTAGCCACCTCTTCCATGATTTCCCGCCACAGCATGGTGGCTTCCAGCACATTGGCCTTGTCCACAGAGCAGACCCGACGATCCCGCACCATGGCAGCCTCGAAGGCAACCTTACCGATACGGCGAATTTCCGACTCTGAGTATTTATAGGTGTTAAAACCCTCGCGCTCACCGTTCTCCAACACGCGGATGCCGCGGGGTTCTCCGAAATAAATACCACCGGTCAGCTCGCGGACGATCAGGATATCCAGACCGGCAACAATTTCCGGCTTGAGCGAGGAAGCCTCCGCCAGTTGCGGATAAAGAATCGCCGGACGCAGGTTACCGAACAGCTGCAGACCGGAACGCAGTTTCAGCAATCCTTTTTCCGGGCGCAGGTGGCGCTCCAGACCATCCCATTCCGGGCCGCCCACGGAGCCCATCAGGATGGCATCGCTACGGCGTCCCTTGTCCAAGGTTTCATCGGGACAGGGATCACCGACTGCATCATAGGCTGAACCACCGAGCAGCCCTTCTTCCAGCTCGAGACCGAGGCCGAATTTCTCGTCAACCTTAGCCAACACTTTGACCGCTTCATCAACAATCTCTGGGCCTATATGATCGCCCTTGAGAATCAATATTTTTCTGCTCATTTAAAATGGCTTCCTCTACTCGATGGCCTTACTTGATAGCGTTGAACAGCCAGGGACTGGCCTTTTCGCGCTGGGCCTCGTAGGCGCGAATGGCGTCAGCTTCCTTCAGGGTCAGGCCGATTTCATCGAGCCCTTCCAATAGGCAATGTTTGCGAAACTCGTCAATTTCAAATGGCAGCTCCTCGCCGGAAGGTTTGATCACAACCTGACGGGGCAGATCCACTGTCAGCTCATAGCCCTCTTCAGCCTCTGCCTCAACAAACAAATCATCAACGATATCTTCATTTAAAACAATTGGTAACAGGCCATTCTTAAAGCAGTTATTAAAGAATATATCGGCGTAACTCGGCGCGATAATAGCGCGAAAACCGTAATCCTCCAGCGCCCAGGGAGCATGTTCCCGGCTCGAACCACAACCGAAATTCTCTCGGGCCAGCAGCACTGAAGCGCCGTGATAGCGGGGCCAATTGAGCGGAAAATCCGGATTCAGCGGACGGTTGCTGCAATCCTGCCCCGGCTGACCTTCATCGAGATAACGCAACTCATCAAACAGATTCGGGCCGAAACCACTGCGCTTGATAGATTTCAAGAACTGCTTGGGAATGATCATGTCGGTATCGACATTGGCGCGATCCATGGGCGCCACCAACCCTTTGTGTACGGTAAAAGCTCTCACGGCAGTCTCCTCAATCCAGTGTGCGAACGTCAGTGATATGGCCGACAATCGCGGCCGCAGCCGCCATCGCGGGACTCACCAGATGAGTGCGCCCGCCATTGCCCTGACGCCCTTCAAAGTTGCGGTTGGAGGTGGAAGCACAGTGCTCCCCTGCTCCCAGCCGGTCCGCGTTCATCGCCAGGCACATGGAACATCCAGGCTCGCGCCAGTCCATACCCGCCTCGATAAAGATTTTATCCAGCCCTTCCGACTCAGCCTGGGCTTTGACCATCTGGGAACCGGGCACCACCAATACCTGTTTCACGGAACTGGCCACCTTGCGGCCTTTGGCGACAACTGCAGCGGCACGCAGATCCTCAATCCGGGAGTTGGTGCAGGAACCGATAAATACACGATCTACAGGGATGTCCGTAATCGGTGTTCCGCCCTGTAATCCCATGTATTTCAGTGCACGCTCTATACCCTGACGCTTGGTCGGGTCGGCTTCATCTTCAGCACGGGGAATGGTACCCGTGACCGGGGCCACCATTTCCGGTGAAGTGCCCCAACTGACTTGCGGCACTATGGCACTGCCATCCAGCTCCACAACAGCATCGAACACGGCGTCATCATCACTTTGTAACGTCTGCCAATAATCGACCGCCTGCTCCCACAACTCACCAGTCGGAGCGAAGCGCCGCCCCTTAAAGTAATCGATAGATTTTTCATCCACGGCGACCATACCTACCCGCGCACCGGCTTCAATAGCCATATTGCATACGGTCATGCGGCCTTCGATAGACATATCCCGGAACACCTGGCCAGCAAATTCAATGGCATAACCAGTGCCACCGGCCGTGCCAATCTGACCAATAATCGCCAATACCACGTCCTTGGCAGTCACACCGGGACCTAATGTGCCGTCCACCCGGATCAGCATATTTTTCATTTTCTTGGTGACCAGACACTGGGTCGCCAGCACATGCTCTACTTCAGAGGTACCAATTCCGTGGGCCAGGCAGGCAAAGGCGCCATGGGTAGCCGTGTGAGAGTCACCACAAACCACGGTCATACCCGGCAGTGAAGCGCCCAGTTCTGGGCCCATCACATGCACAATTCCCTGACCCATTTCGTTCATCTTGAACTCGCGAATACCGAAATAATCACAGTTCTCATCCAGGGTTTTCACCTGAATCCGGGAGGTTTCATCGGGAATGGCATCCACCCCCGCAGCCCGCTCTGCGGAATCAGTCGAAATATTGTGGTCCGGGGTTGCGACGTTCACATCAAGGCGCCAGGGTTTGCGGCCTGCCAACCGCAGGCCTTCAAAGGCCTGCGGCGAAGTGACTTCGTGCAGAATGTGGCGATCAATATAGATCAGTGCGGAACCGTCATCGCGCTGTTTTACCAGGTGCGCATCCCACAGTTTGTCATAGAGGGTTTTTCCAGCCATCGTCAATTCCAGCCATTTTTGATGGGGTTATTTTAGTAACGGCAATCGAATAACACAAATTCATATTTTTTATCGTTTGGATTCCATTTAAGAATTTGTATACTGGGCAATATGGATACGCAATTACTTGAAGCATTTATTGCTGTGGCCGAATGCGGCTCATTCTCCGTGGCCGCAGATCGAGTCCATATCACACAACCTGCTGTCAGCAAGCGCATTGCGCAGCTAGAGGACACCCTCGAATGCCGACTGTTTGATCGGATTGCGCGAACGGTGACCCTGACAGAGGCTGGAGAAGCCCTACTACCTCGCGCCCAACGAATTCTTCAGGAGTTTGATGATACCCGCCAAGCTATCAATGATCTGTCCGGGGAGATCAGCGGTCGCCTCCGATTGGCCATCAGTCATCATATAGGCCTGCATCGTCTCCCCCCCATCCTGAAGCAGTTTGCCCAGCAGCACCCGGCTGTGACGATCGATGTGGACTTTATGGATTCAGAAAAGGCTTACGAGGGCATTTTGCACGGACGTTTCGAGGTGGCCGTCATCACCCTGGCGCCCCAACCCCACCCAAAAATCGAGGCCTGCATCGTCTGGCCTGACCCTCTGGTTTTCATGGTCGCCGACGATCATCCTCTACTGCTGGATACACACCCCACCTTAAAGACCCTCTGCAGCCATTCCGCCATTCTGCCTGGCATGGGCACCTATACTGGCCGCATGGCTCGAGCGGTGTTTGAACAACACCGGGTACCCTTGCCCGCCACCATGGCTACCAATTATTTGGAAACCATCAAGATGATGGTCAGCATCGGTCTCGGCTGGAGCCTTTTACCCAAAAGCATGCTCGAGCCGGGACTAATGGCAATAGACATTCCTGGCATCCGTATCGAACGGCAATTAGGTTATATCCACCACAGGGAAAAAAGCCTGTCCAATGCAGCCAAAGCTTTTATTCAGTTACTTGATTGTGAAAAACCATAAAAAAACCGCCGTGATCAGCGGCGGCTTTTTAGCAACAAACAAGACCTAAAAAGCATCAACATCCAACGCCATAACAGTGGCGGAACCCGCTTTCACAGCTGCCAGATAGGCCTGATTACGAGGCATGATCTGCTCAGCATAGAATGTGGCGGTAGCTATCTTACTGTTATTAAACGTCTGATTACCTTCTCCGGCGGTATTCAACTGCACCGCTGCTACAGCGCTTTTAGCCAGCAGTGCACCCGCCACAGTGGTACCCATCAACATCAACAGGTTGTAGGCACCCGCTCCGGGGGCAGCCCAATCCTCACGCGCATTGGCAAACATGGCTTCAACCGCCTGCTGACAGGCCGCCAACGACGCTTCCAGTGCGTCCGCAACCACGCTTAAACCCGCAGTACTGGCAGCAGCCACCACGGGCGTTAAGTCTTTCATCAGTTCGGTTGCCGACACACCCTTGTCACGGGCAATTTTGCGACCCACCAGATCCATGGCCTGGATACCGTTGGTACCTTCATAGATGGGCAAGATACGGGCATCACGCATGTGCTGTGCTGCGCCGGTTTCCTCCACAAAACCCATACCGCCGTGTACCTGCACACCCAGCGATGTCACTTCCATACCAATTTCCGTACACCAACCTTTCACCAAAGGCGTCAGGATATCCACGCGACGTTTGTGATACTCGGCTTGCTCAGGGTCCTCCAGCTTGTGGACACGGTCTTCATGAGCCAGTGAGCAGTAGGCCAAGGCACGGGCGCCTTCGGTCAAGGCCCGCATCTGCATTAACATACGGCGCACATCCGGGTGATGAATAATCGTCGCCTTCGGCTGACCAGGCGCACTGCCTTGAACGCGATCCTTGGCATAGGCTACCGCTTGCTGGTAAGCACGTTCACTGATGGACACGCCCTGCAAGCCTACAGCCAGCCGCGCTTCGTTCATCATCGCGAACATGTAGACCAGACCCTGGTTTTCTTCGCCCACCAGGTAACCCACAGCGCCGCCATTGTCACCAAAGGACAATGAGCAGGTGGGGCTGGCGTGGATGCCCATTTTGTGTTCGAGGCCAACGCAGTACACATCGTTTCGCTCACCGGGACTACCATCCTCATTAATCAGGAACTTGGGCACCACAAACAATGAAATGCCTTTCACCCCCTCTGGTGCATCTGGAGTGCGTGCCAAAACCAGATGAATGATGTTATCGGTGTATTCGTGGTCACCCCAGGTGATAAAAATCTTTTGTCCACTTAGCAGGTAGTGATCGCCCTGCGGAATCGCTTTGGTGCGAACAGCGGCCAGATCTGACCCGGCCTGAGGCTCGGTCAAATTCATGGTGCCAGCCCATTCACCGGAAATCAGTTTTGGGAGATAGAGGTCTTTTTGTTCATCGCTGCCGTAGATGCTCAGCGCTGTTACCACTCCCTTGGTCAGCATCGGACAGAGGGCAAAAGACATATTGGCGGACTGACTCATCTCGTCCACCGCCACGGCCAACAACATCGGCATCCCCTGGCCGCCGTAATTCACATCGCCAGTCAGGCTAGTCCAACCAGCTTCAGTCATCTGCTGGTAAATACCGTCCAGCACTGGAGCCGTGACAACCCTGGTTCCGTCGAGTTTTGAACCCTGACTATCCGCGGGCTGATTAGTAGGAGCGACTACCTCGCCAAAGAAACGGGCCGCCTCGGCCAGAATGGCATCCACCATATCGGGAGTCGCTTCCTCAAAACCCGGCAGCTGGGCAATCTCATCCATACCCAAGACCTGATTCATCAGAAAGGTCATATCATCTATGGGAGCCTTATATACGGTCATCATCCACCCCTTGTTTTTAGACTTTTATCGTTACGGTTTCGCTTTAAAAGATAGCGCCTTCGGAGATGAATTCTATCCCTTTGCCATGAAATGCCTATGGTGTTCTGTGACTCACGGGTTCCAGCGTCATATTGCACTCAAGCGCGACTAAACGGGGATTTCAGGTGCCGGGTCAGCTCTGAAAAAGCCTGCGGCTCCAGTAAGTGGCCGGTATCGTCTAAAGCAGGATAAGGCAGACCACGCTGACGGCAAAAACGGGCTATCACCGGCTGACACCATTCAAACAATACCCGATGGTATTCCTCAGCATCAATGCGACAACGCTCGTACAGCCCAGCCTCCTCACGCTGCCGCTGTGCCTCGGCAAGAATAATGGCGCAAGCCACCGAGACGTTAAACGACTCCGCCATACCCATCATCGGCACCACCACGCAACCATCCACCCTGGCGGAGGCTTCCGCACTCACCCCTATTTTTTCTGCACCCAACAGCAATGCCGTGGGTCGGGTGTAATCTACTTGCCGATAATCCACCGCATCCTTGTCAAAATGGGCCGCCAAGACCTGAAAGCCCTGTTGCTGCAGTTGGACAATGGGCGTTTCGATATCCCGGTGAACTTCCGTTGCAACCCATTTATGTGAGCCCATTGAGGTGCCTGTGTGAGGACGGAAGCGCCCTTTATCGTAGACTGCGTGTACTCGGTGTATGCCCACTGCATCGCAGGTCCGGATGATGGCGGAAAGGTTCTGGCCTTTGTTTACCTGATCAGTAATCACTGTCAGGTCGGGCTGTCGTCGATTGAGAACATCGACAACTTTCTGGTAGCGTTCGGGAGTCATCGGGCCATTATAGGCCAAAGTCCGTTTTCTCTGGCCAGACCAAAAACGCTTCTATGTGGGATCAAGTATATCGTCTACCCAGCAGAGGGCTGCCATGACAGATGGGAAACCAATGGTGCTGACCAACAGCAACAGCGCGTGGTGAACTTCTGCCGGGCTAGCTCCCGCAGCCAGTGCACGGCGGGTATGACTGTGAACAGCACCTTCAGAGCGAATACTGGCCGCAGCCGCCAACTGAATCAGTTGTGCTGTTTTTTCGTCCAGCGGCCCCAACTCCTTGGCCGTACTGCCCAACGCCTCCACGGCGCGAGCCAGCTCCGGATACTTCATAGCAAGCCGGGAATAAGCGCCCGGCAGATTTTTCTCCATCATGACTGGATTCCCCCCGGCATTCGACACAACCCAATATGAGTATAGTGACTCCAGCACAGCGCGCACACTTGCGGCCAGCAGCCAGCCAAAGCAAACTTTAGGTACAGGCAAGTCAGGTATAACTGACAACGCAGTATGGGAGGCAACTTGAACTATCTGACCGGCGAGCAGCTCTGGCAAACGGTTATTGCTACCACTGCATCTGCGCTTGACTGCGGAGCTCTGCAATCCATTCCCACCTATAGCGTGGAACATAAGGAGTCGCTAAACGATACTGATGTAACCTTCCAAATAAGGGTGGTTGAAAATCTCACCCGCAAATCAAACGAAATGAAGCGGCGTGCGGAGCAAAAGACGGCGTCAGAAGACTTCAACCCGTTCCTACCCTACGACCCCAATCTCTATGTAGGCGAGTTGACGAACCACTATCGATGCCTGCTGAATAAATTCAACGTCATGGAACACCACATCCTGATGGTGACCAACCGCTTCGTCACACAGCTTGAACCGCTCAACCGACATGATTTCCTGGCCGCACAACTGTGCTTGCAGGCCCACGATGGCCTAGTGTTCTACAACGGCGGTCCTGCAGCTGGGGCAAGCATTACTCACAAACACCTGCAGATGGTGCCACTACCCCTAACCCATACGACACCATTCCCTTTTCACAACTTGTTCTCACAATTAGCTCTTCCTGATGGGCAGCCTCTCTCCTCACAACTCCCTCTGCCTCATCTTGTCACGACCACCGCTTTCGGCGGCGACCCTCAGAACTGCGCCAAGAGCAACTGGGAAAACTATTGTCGAATGACTGAAAAAATGCAGTTAGTGACCGGTGAGGATGGGCTTGCACCACCCCACAATCTGTTAATGACGAGAGATTTCCTTTGGGTGGTACCACGCAGTTGTGAACGCCATCGGGGACTTGCCGTAAATGCCCTGGGCTTTGCCGGCACACTCCTGGTCAAAAATGATCAACAACTGCAGGAATTGCGGCGGATCGGCTGCTTGCCACTGCTAAAGGCTGTGTGCGGAAGATAGGCGTCTCGACAAGTAATTTTTGGGGAACTTTTACCTGTATACCCCCTCTGTTATGATCCCATCCCTTGAATTTAAGGGGATGAGCCCAACAAGCAGACATTGGCACAATGAATTGGCTCGGTTAATACCCGAATTCAGGCAAAAAAGATTTTTATAACAATGCTAAAAGACTTTGACTTGCAGTTACGATCTCGCACGGCTCGCCCGCCTCCCGGAGCCCGCAATACTTAATTTGCACCTCAATAAAAGCAGAATAAACGTTAACCCATTGCAGGAGAACAACATGCTGGAAGTGAGCCAGTTAACTCGCTTTTTTGGTGAGTTCAAGGCCGTTGACAATGTCACCTTTAAAATAGGCCAGGGTGAAATCGTTGGATTGCTTGGGCACAACGGCGCCGGCAAAACCACCATCATGAAGATGATCAGCGGTTATTTGGAGCCAAATGAAGGCACCATCAAAGTTGACAACGTCGATATGCAGCTTGATCCCAAGCGGGCGCAGCGGAGCATTGGCTATCTGCCGGAAAACCTGCCCATCTATCCTGAAATGACGGTGGCCGACTATCTCGATTACACCAGTGATATGAAGGGTCTGGTCGGACAAAACAAAATCGACGAAATTAGACGTGTCATCAAGGCTACAGATCTGGTGGAAAAACTGCTGTCCCCCATCTCGACCCTGTCACGGGGCTACAAACAGCGTGTCGGCGTAGCGCAGGCCATTCTCGGCAAACCACGCCTGTTGATTCTTGACGAGCCGACCAATGGACTCGACCCCACCCAGACCCAACAAATGCGCAAACTTATTCACGACCTGTCGAGTGAAGCGACAGTAATCCTGTCCACTCACATCATGCAGGAGGTGGATGCCATCTGTGACCGCGTGTTGATCGTCCGCAATGGAGAGCTGGCAGTGGATACCAGCCTAGAGGAACTGGAAAAAAGCAATAGTCTCTTGATTGCCACTTCGCTCGACCACGCTGCAGTGAATGCGCTACTTGCTAACCAGCCCGCAATTCACGGAATCGAAATCTCCACTGAAGGCAAAACGAAGACGGGGACACAAGTGCACAACTACCGCATCGCTTTAGAGGACTCTACCGACCACCTGCAACTTGGTGCTGATATTTCCAAAGCCCTGATAACTGCGGGTGCTGAGGTTTACGGCATCGCCGAAGAGCGTCGCGATCTTGAGTCCCTGTTCCGGCAAGTGAATTCAGTGCCCATGACCGCTACTACGGAGGAGGCAAAAGATGCAGCCTAATCAAAAACACTTGCCGATGATTCGCCGTATTGCCACCAAAGAAGTCTCGCTGTTCTTTGCTTCGCCCATTGCCTACCTGTTCCTGGCAACGTTTGCGGGTATCAGCCTGTTTATCTTTTTCTGGGGAGAGTCCTTTTTTTCACGCAATATCACCGATGTCCGCCCACTCTTTGAATGGATGCCAGTCCTGCTGATTTTCCTCACCAGCACACTCACCATGCGCCTCTGGAGTGAAGAACGGCGCACTGGCACGCTTGAACATGTTCTGACCCAACCGCTACCCCTATGGCACTTTGTCATAGGCAAGTTCGTCGGCTGCCTGGTATTGCTGGCTATTGCCCTGCTGATCACCCTGCCATTGCCCATGACCGTTGCGCAAATGGGTCAGCTGGATTGGGGCCCTGTGTGGGCAGGTTACCTGGCGACCTTCCTGTTGGGAGCGGCATACCTTTCCATCGGACTGTTCGTGTCAGCCCGCAGTGATAACCAGATCATCAGCATGATTTGCGCCGTCGCACTCTGCGGTATCTTCTATCTGGTAGGAACGTCCGTCATTACCGACTTCTTTGGCAATATTGCCGGCGAGTGGCTGCGTACGCTGGGTACTGGCTCCCGTTTTGATTCAATCACCCGTGGGGTGATTGATATTCGGGATCTCTACTACTACCTGAGCATCATCATTGCCTTTTTGGCCCTGAATACGTTCTTCCTCGAAAAGGAGCGCTGGGCCAATCAGAAAAACACCCCCAACCATCGAACCTGGCGCGCTGTGACCGGCCTCCTGCTGGCCAACGCCATCTGCGCCAACCTGTGGCTGGGTCAGGTTAACCTGCTGCGGGTTGATACCACTGAGGGCAACCAGTACTCCATTTCTGAAGCGACACTGAATTACCTCAACCAACTACAGGAACCACTACTGATTCGAGGCTATTTCAGTAGTAAAACCTCACCTCTGCTGGCACCCCTTGTGCCACAGATGAAAGACCTGATTCGCGAATATGAGATTGCCGGTCACGGCAAAGTGAAGGTGGAATTTATCGACCCGGTGAGCGATCCGTCACTGGAAGAAGAAGCCAACAAGAAATACGGTATTCGGGCGACACCTCTGCAAGTGGCCGACCGCTATCAGTCAGCCATCGTCAACTCATACTTCAACATTCTGGTGAACTACGGCGACGAGTTTCAGGCTCTCGGCTTCCAGGATCTGATCGAAGTGAAATCCCGCGGCGACAATGATCTCGAAGTCCAACTCCGCAACCCGGAATACGATCTCACCCGAAGCATCAAAAAAGTACTCAACAGTTACCGTGGCGGTAGCAACTTGTTTGATCTTGTCGAGGGCACTGTCACGTTCAATGCCTATGTTTCCAAGGAAGAAAATCTGCCGGAAAAACTGCTTGAATTCCGCAAAGGCGTCGAAGAAGTCACTGAGCGGCTGAGCAAGGAAGCAGGTGACCGGCTGAAAGTGAATTTTTATGACCCCGACGCGAATGGTGGCGCCGTGGCCCGGATGATCGGATCTCGTTACGGCTTTCAGCCAATGGCCACCAACAAATGGTCAAAAGACCACTTTTACTTTTACATGACACTGGAACGAGACGGCCAGGTGGTGCAGGTCTCTATCGAAGATGCCAGCAAGGAAAGCTTTGAGCGCAATGTAAAGACGGGTCTCAAGCGTTTCGCCCCTGGCGTCACCAAGACAGTCGCCATGGTCACACCCAAGGTTGATCCCAAAATGGAGCAGTATGGTATTACTGTGCCACGCTTCACCTTGCTGGGGGACACCCTTGCCGCAGATATGAATGTGGTCGATGAAGATCTCAGTGATGGCAGTATTTCCGCAGAAACGGATATCCTGATTGTTGCAGCGCCAAACAATCTTGAGGACAGAGAACTTTTCGCAATTGATCAGTTCCTCATGAAAGGAGGCACCGTAATCGCTTCCGCATCCCCCTTTACCACCACGCTTACCCAGCAAGGTCTGGGCGTTGCAAAACTGCAGGGCAGCTTTCAGGACTGGTTGGCATTCCATGGCCTTAACGTCGCGGAAACATTGGTACTGGACACTCAGAATTCTGCTTTCCCGATGCCTGTCGTTCGCGATGTCGGCGGATATCAGTCCCAGGAAATCCGTATCATTGACTATCCCTACTTTATCGATGTGAGAGAAAGTGGCCTCAATCAGGATAATCCGATTACAGGCAACGTACCCCAGGTCACTATGGCATGGGCCTCACCCATTACCATTGACCAAGAAAAACAAGGCAATCGCAACATTATCGAGCTGATTCACAGCACGGAGAACGCATGGGCATCTGACGATATGGAAATCATGCCGGACATTGATGCCAACGGCATGGCCATGTTCCCTGCCCCGCAGGAAACCGGCTCACAACTTCTCGGGGTCATCAGTGAAGGGCGCTTTACCTCCTATTTTGCGGGTAAGGAATCACCGCTGCTGACGGTAGAGAAGACAACCGAAAAAGCTGCCGAAGGCGAAGCTGAAGGTACTGGCAAAGATGAGGATAAGAGCCCTGCCCCACCGGCCATCACCAGCGTCATTGAACATTCCGCCGATTCTGCACGGATTATTCTCT
>JBFICU010000004.1:0-18113 GCA_041581855.1 Porticoccus sp.
ATGACATCGGGCGTATAGTCTTCTACAACAGTCTTTACCGCTCCGGCATCCGTAATATCCAGATCACCTTTGCCCAGCGCAACATAATCATGGCTAGTTTCTTTCAAACAATCATGCAGGCATCGTCCTAATTGCCCATCAGCACCAGTAATCAGAAATCTCATGATCGGCAGAATTCCCGGAAACTAGGCGCGGCCGCATCCTTATCAGACAAGTGAATATCAAAATCTACCGGCCAATCAATGGAGAGGTCAGGATCATCCCAGCGTATAGATCCCTCGTCGCAGGGATCGTAGTAGTCCGTACATTTGTATTCAAAGTCCGCTAAGTCGCTCAACACCAAGAATCCGTGGGCAAAGCCCGGAGGCACCCACAATTGGCGCTTGTTGTCTTCACTCAGGAGTACTCCATACCATTGTCCGAAAGTTGATGAATCTCGCCGCAGATCCACCGCCACATCATAAACCTCCCCTTTAACGACACGTACTAACTTGCCCTGTGGATGTCGAATTTGAAAATGGAGCCCACGTAGAACTCCCTTCCCAGAGCGAGAATGGTTATCCTGAACAAATGGCAACTCAATATTAGCCAACTGGGCATAGCGTTCCGCCTGAAAGGTCTCCAGAAAAAAACCACGTTGGTCGCCATAGACTTTAGGTTCAATGATGACGCAGTCCTTCAAACCCGTTTCAATCACTTTCACCGGTAACCATCCACAACACGCTGAAGATATTGCCCATAGCCGGTTTTAGCCAACTCATCAGCCTGCCGAGCCAATTGCTCCGTAGTGATCCATCCCAGGCGGTAGGCTATCTCTTCGGGGCAGGCAATCTTCAACCCCTGGCGGTGCTCCACCGTTTGAACGAACTGGCTCGCCTCCAACAGAGAGTCATGGGTACCGGTATCCAGCCAGGCAAACCCACGCCCCAATTGGGACACCACCAAGTCACCCCTCTGAAGATAGGCAAGATTGACATCGGTGATCTCTAGTTCGCCACGGGCAGATGGTTTCACCTTCCGAGCTATATCAATGACATCGTTATCGTAGAAATAGAGCCCTGTCACAGCGTAACTCGACTTCGGCTTAGCTGGCTTTTCTTCGATACTGACGGCGCGGCCTTCCTCATCAAATTCCACCACCCCAAATCGCTCGGGGTCTTTCACATGGTAACCAAAAACCGTCGCTCCCGATTCACGATTAGCCGCAGCTTGAAGCTTATCGGTGAAGTGCTGGCCGTAGAAGATATTGTCGCCGAGCACTAAGCAGACGTTGTCATCGCCAATAAAATCGGCGCCGATCAGAAATGATTGTGCCAGCCCATCCGGCGATGGTTGCTCTGCATAACTAATGCTGATCCCAAATAAGCTGCCATCCCCAAGCAAATTTCGAAAGCTAGGCAAGTCTGTGGGTGTGGAAATTACCAACACCTCCCGAATACCCGCCAACATTAATACCGACAGAGGGTAGTAAATCATGGGCTTGTCATAAACGGGCAGTAATTGTTTGGATACACCGCGCGTTATTGGGTGTAAACGTGTGCCCGACCCACCGGCCAGAATAATGCCTTTATATTTTTTCATCTGAATGACACTGCAAAGGAATGAGTTAACTGTGATTTGCTAAGGCGTCGCCAAGGCGGGAAAGGCGATATTTGCCCGTTAACACCCGCTCCCACCAGCCCCGGTTGTCAAGGTACCATTGTACTGTTTTACGAAGACCACTATCGAAACTCTCTTCTGGCACCCAGCCCAGTTCGTACTGGATTTTGGAGGAATCAATGGCATAGCGTAGGTCATGCCCCGGGCGATCCTTAACAAGGGTGATCAGATCTCGATAGTTCAGTATCCCCGCAGGCTTTTTCGGGGCCAACTCTTCCAGTAGGGCACAAATGCTTTCCACCACATCTAGATTGCGTTTCTCGTTATGGCCACCAATATTGTAGGTCTCGCCGACCTTGCCACAGGTGGCCACTTCAACCAGGGCGCGGGCGTGATCTTCCACATACAACCAATCTCGAATCTGTGAACCATCTCCGTAGACTGGTAGCGGCTTGCCCGCCAATGCGTTAAGTATCATGTGCGGGATCAACTTCTCCGGAAAGTGGAACGGTCCATAGTTGTTCGAGCAATTAGTCACTAGAGTCGGCAGCCCGTAAGTCCGCTGCCAGGCACGCACCAGGTGATCGGAGCTGGCCTTTGACGCCGAATAGGGGGAACTTGGAGAATAAGAAGTCTTTTCGGTGAAGAATTCATCAGTGCCATGCAGATCACCAAAAACTTCATCCGTAGATATGTGATGGAAACGAAAAGATCCTTTTTCTGGCTCAAGTAATGCGCTCCAGTATCGCCGGGCGGATTCGAGGAGCGTATAAGTGCCTACGATGTTGGTCTGGATAAAGTCTGCGGGGCCATCTATGGAACGATCCACATGGGATTCGGCTGCCAGGTGCATAACCACCGTCGGCCTGAAGTCGGCTAAGGCTGCATCCAGTGCAGCACCATCGCAAATATCCACTTGATAGAAATGGTAGCGAGGCGAATCGGCTACCAAAACCACCGACTCCAGATTGCCCGCATAGGTCAGCTTGTCAAGGTTGGCAACCTCGCTAGCGGTATTTTCAATAAGGTGGCGAACCACCGCAGAGCCGATAAAACCGGCCCCGCCGGTGACAAGAATGCGAGAAATCATAACGTGATCATTTTATTTACTGGGACACCAACGGGTTAGGAGCTCTTCGTACTCACGCAATACCTGTGGCCAGGTAAAACTCTCTTGAAAGCGCTTGCGACTGGCCGATTTCATCCGCGAAACAGCTGTATCATTGGCCAGCAATTGATCTAACAATACTGCACATGCTGACTCGTCTTTGAAAAAAGCCGCGCCTGGGCCAGCGACCCATCTGTTGAAATGGTTATCGTGAGCAATAACGGCACATCCTGCTCCCAAAGCTTCGACCAATGAAGGGTTAGTGCCGCCCACACGATGACCATGCAGGTAGAATCGACTGAAATACCTCAAGGCCTGCACCACCGGTGACTCATAAATTGCGCCGGCAAACAGGACCTCCTCACTGGCAGCTCCAATTACTTTACGGTGGTAGTGGTTATTCTCCGGGTCAAAATTGCCGAGCACCACTAATGTGTGATCGCGCCGACACCGGCTAAACGCGCGTACCATTTCCAGGAAAGAGTTCTCCGGCTCTGGGCGGGCAATAATAACGGAAAAACTCCCAGGCTGTATTCCGTACTTCACCAGCAAGCCAGCATCAGCAAAGAATACTTCATCACCGCCATAGGGAATCATGGTGATCTTGTCTTCACGCACCCGCGTGGCTAGATGCTGTTTGATCTTTGGGTGATCAGCAACAAGGTGATTGCCGGCCCAACATCCAATCCGCTCGTTCAGCCAGAACCAAGTTTTTGCCGCAAAGCCCCATTTATCGCGTCGCCACTCAATGCCATCCATATTGATGACATTGCGCTTGCTCATGAGGCGGTGCAAAAGATTGAATAAAGCTGTGTTATAGCCCAGTGTCAAAAAAACACCCTCATGGCGAAGGGAATGCACTACGGACTTTAAATCAAAAATAATGGTTCCCATTGGACCTTCATTTTTGACCGGGATATGAATACGCTTTACGCCATTCCATTCAGATTCGTAGACCGGACCACTTCCATGATCTTGACAGTAAACAACAACACCCCAGCCCCGATCTAACAGAAAAGGACAAAGGTATTCAGCGAACGTCTCAAAGCCACCGTGGGCAGCTGGAACGCCACGAACACCAAGTATGACTAATTTCTTTCTAGCTGACCTCATGTCTAACTCACTGCCAGCTCAAAAATAAAATCTCTAGCACGCTCTCTGACCTTGCCATCTAGATTGCCCAGATAACTCATGACAAATACTTTTCTATTCAACAAGTAATCTTCGGGGGACATTGCAATTAAGCGCTCAAAATCATCGAAGTAATTCGTTAGATTGGTTTTCACGCCAACGCCATATCCTTCATAATCAATAGGGTTTGGCATGGATGCTACCTCGACATTGAAAACATAGGCACCCTGTAAGCAGCAATCTATCCCGGCGGTCGAGTTAACGACGATTGCAACGTCCCCGGCCTTGATGCCAACTTCATTCATGGGGGCAGTGCTAATGTCGATAGCACAACTTGCTTTAGAAATCGCGTCCATAAAAAAATCGATGTTTTTTTCTGATGGGTGCAGTTTTATGACGCCGTTCAAACCATATCGAGTACAAATTTCTACTAACAGATTTACTAGCTTTGCCGTTATTTCCCTTCCAATAGGATTAGGAAAAAAGTACACAGTCCTGTCCTCACAGAACTCATTTTTGGCAATGGGTTTGCAGCCCTCTTTATCAGACCTTAGATTACCGACTTCAACTAATTTTTCCGAAGCTACTCCTCGTGCTTCAAACCACTCTCTTGCGGAACGCCCCCAAACCAACATACGGTCTGCATAGACTGGAACGTAGCCATACTCCCAAATGGTGGCTCCATGCTGATAGACCACTGTCTTTATTTTGAGGGACTTGCATAAGAAAACAAAAGTACGTGACACCCGGTGTGCATCAGAAGCGAGCACAACCACCTTCGGATTCTTCTTTTTAAGCAACGAAGATATAGCCGCTATTTCAAGCAACACCTGTAAGGCTTGGGTCCTATAGTGACGGCGGACCCTCTTTGCTTTCTCCAACCCAAAAGTATCCTTTAATAACCCAAATCCATCTTCTATAGAGTCAGCGCTGGCGCCTTTGAGTAAAATATATTTTTTAATCGACTGAATGACATGATGGATAGAAAAGCACTTAAACCAGGATATTTTCCTAGCAAGTGAACACTTAGCTGATATAGAGCTATCTATAGTCACGGCACTAACAGACTGACCTTGCTCCTCCAGTGACGAACCTATCGAGTTTAGAGCCTGGATCATTGGGTCATTATTAACGTCATAGACAACAAGAAAATCAGATTGAGCTTTATCTGATTCCTTGTCAAACAGGCTAGCAAAGGAACGAACAGTCCACTCCAAATTGAACTTTTTCAACAGCGACCTGATATCATTTCGATCGGCATTAACCTGCGAAGACTCGAAGAGTTTCTCAAATATCTGCAACTGCAATACGCACCCAACGGACACATTGTCTACGACGGTAGAGTCAACATCCTTACCAAGAAACCAATTATGGGACGCTTCATAACAAACTTTTTCAGTGCACAATTTTTCACTAAGGAAAGACATGAAAGCCCTCAACCCCTGCAAGAAACAATCATGAAATACCGGACTGTCATGAAAGAAACCAAGCAAAAAATTACAGGAAGCAAAGTGCCAACAAAGGTAGCCCCCACACCGACATTAATAATACCCTTGAGTGACAAACTGACCATGATGGACATAAACATCCAGAAAAAAGTGTTTTTTTGTTGAAAAAAACGGCCTACAGCAGCAATAAACAAACCAATCAAAAGTGGAGCAACTAGAACGCCGATATAACCAAAATTTAAATAAGCCTCACCAAGATAAGTAACTGTGATACTGCCACCCGTGAACATATACCCAAACTCTTCCTTGTACCAGGTTCCAAAATTTGGTTGATACCCGGGTAATAGCGTCCTAAGTTCAATCAGCAAACTTTCCCCGGCCAAAAATCCAAAGCTGCTAAAATCGTCAACTATCCACTGGAAGTTTTGAATGTTCGTAAAAGGCCGCCAAATGGCCTTCTCAAAAACAAGCAATAAGTCGACATCAAAACCTTGTCTAAACACACCCAGCAGACCTAGAAAAAAGAAACAACAAGCCCCAACCAGGATCATCTTCAAATCAACATCTCGACACCTTGACCAATAAAAAATAGCAATGATAATAACTACCAGATCCAATACAAAAGCTCTGCTCCCAAGCCCCAGCATAAAAAATATAGTAACTATATAATATACACAGAAGAGAGCGACTTGGACCTTACTATTTTTTAAGGTGGTAAAAATATGCAAAGCACCTACAACAACAAATATCTCACTAACCCATCTAAAGATTACGATGATAAATCCTAGACCTTTTCTTGCCTCGACCCTGTAGTTGTTAGCATCTTCAGCGAAGAGAAGGATCCCTTTTTTAAAAAAGAAAAACAATATAACAGCCAACATCAATGTCTGAAGTATAAATGCGGCCCATAGATAGGATGACTTTGGAGATAGGTTATTGACAAAGTTTGAAGCTACAACCCTCCCATTTCGAACACCTAACAACCGGCCAAAAAACACGGCACTACAAAAAAGGGCCACGTATCCATACAAGATCATAAAAACGACTTTTTGAGATATTTCAACGTGGTTATAGTGGCCTATATATAAAAGGGCCAACAAGAAAAAAACGGTGTGGTAGTAGTATATAGGGACGATGGGATTCGTTATATTGGTTAAACCGATATAACGATGAACGATAAATGTAATGAACAAGAAGGCAACAAATATTAATGCAATCACCATGAACTCATCCTTTACCAGATAATGTCCACGGCATTTTGACCAGATGGGTAGAATACCATCCTACAATCAATGCACTCAGCGCGAAAGAAATAACAGTTGAATAGGCAGCCCCTATTGCCCCGTACTTTCCAATAAAATAGTAATTACCAATCAAGTTAACACATGCAGCCGACACAGTAGCCACAGCAACGAACTGAGTTTTTTTACAATAAACCAGATAAGGAAATAATATTTGATAGATCCCAAAGAAAACATACCCTAAGCAGATCCAAGGTATGTAAGTAGAAGCAGAGTAATACTCTTCTGAAACAACAAAAGGCAGAATCCAAACCGCAATCACCGAATAAACCAATGCACCTAATAACAATAAAACCGCATACAGATAGGTATACTTTACTACACGCCCCCTGCTTCCCCCTGCATCAAAAGACATTATTTTGAAAAACCAAGGCGACCACGCTTTTACAAAGGCGTCAGAAAACAGCATTACCACCATACCGAAGTAATATCCCACAGAATATATACCTACCTCCGAGAGGCCAACCATCTTCTCAATAAAGAACCTATCGCTTACAGATATCACAACGCCAGCAATAGCATGTGGAATAAGGGGCAAGGAAACAGCTAATACATCTTTAATGCTGCTGTAGCTAATTGATACTTCAAAATACCCCTGCTTTGCGAGGCTGATAACAGCCAAAATACCAAACACAAACATAGCAACGGCGACGGCGACGACTCTCCCCTCCCAGCTCATCGTCAGGAACACAACAAAATAAACGCTCAACAACAAGTTCAATACCGCCTGACCAACCTCAAATCCGAGAAAAACAACCGGCTTTTCTCTCGTCCTTATTAGGGTCAAATTTATCAGATTCGACATCCCCATAAATGCCAAAATCGGCATAACAAGGAGCCAACGCCGAGGTATCCCAAAAGGCTCCTCATACAACGCACTAAGCATTGAAAACAGCCCAAATATGACAAAACAACTAAACCAAAGAATCACATAGAGGTTGAAAATAAGGACCGCACTTTCCTCCCTTTTTTGGGAGAAAAATTTACGAGGTACATTTACATTCAAACAAAGTCCGCCGAGAGCCTGACTGAACTGGATCCCCAGTTGGACAATAGCAACTAATCCAAACTCAGCAGGGGTAAGATAAGCAGTTAAGACAGGCAACAGAAGAAACGGAACAGCTTTACCACAGAGGCTGCTAACCAAATAGATTATTGATGCCTTGACCAACTTATATGTCCTTTATCTTCGAAAAAGCATCAAGATCCATTGGCGAACGAAAAAGGTTGATATTCTCCTGTAGTTTACGGTTATCCCAATGCCACCATTCTAGCTCTAGGAGCTTGGCAATCTCCTCGTCGCTAAAACGGAATTTAATCACTTTAGCAGGCACGCCAGCCACAATCGCATAAGGCGGCACATCTTTAGTAACGACCGCCCCCGCTCCAATCACGGCCCCATCCCCAACACTTAAGCCGGGCATAATAACAGCGTTAGCACCTACCCAAACATCGTTGCCAACCTTTGTTGGCAACGAAATCCTTGTATCCTTATCTACAAAGCCAAAGGACTTAATATAGTGAAATGCGTGGGTCGATGGTAAGTCATAACGGTGAGGAGTAGCACCTATAGTTACCCCCCATGATACTGAGCAAAACCTACCTAGTGTAGCGTTTCTAACGACCGAATTTCTTCCAATGGAGGTGTACACCCCTAATACACTTTCATATATGAACGCATAATCTCCGACATGCGCATAGTCATGCAATTCAGACCCGAGTACAGAAGATTTTCGAGATACCCTAACTCCTCTATTAAATGAGCAAATATATATCTCTCTGATATAGGAAAACAGCCGTTTAATCATAGCTCAGACAGAAATCTCTTCATCACATCGAATTTGGACTCAATAGTCGCGATAGCAGCGCAAAGATCTCCAGTGCGCCCCAGTCGGTAGTCAGCAAGTAAATTGTTATACTTTTCTACCAAGCTGGCGTCGTCATAATTTAGTTCAGGTAAACCAAGAGTTCTCACCATCCCTAACCCACGCCCATCTTCGTTTATCAATACACTCGGCTTTCGTCTACTCAGAAAATCTAGATGTGCATGCACACGGTATCCAACATGTAGATCAAAATCTTTGTAGAAGGATATTTTGTTCAGTCCATAGGCAGTATCTACCACTTTATACCCGAGCATCTTCGCATCAAGCGCCATGCCGGCATATGCAGCACCATACCGAACGCTTGTATATCGATCAGGCAATATGCCTCGATGGAAGGAGCAGACAAGTTCTGCACGGGGGAATTGCTTCTTCAGCTCTCGCATCAGGACATGATTCTGCTTCATCAGCGCCGGCGCGGCAGGGGTTGTATAAACGATACGGTCGAATGAATCCGCCGTAAGTTCTTTGCCGATACTGTCCAGGTCATACCAGACCGGGCACCCGGTCATTATTACATTTTCGTAACCCTGCTGGTTCAGTACTGACAGGGTGACATCATCCCTACAACTTGAGAACAGTATTTTTTCATGAATTTTATCTAAAAACTCTTTGGAACGAGCTTCAAACTTAAACTCTTCCGGCTGACCAAATGGCCTGCCGCACCATCCTAAGCCGAAGGGGATAATTGGGGCCTTAATTGCGTCTATATCACTAACCAAAGGATAGATGCCTGGATATATATCCTTTGCATATGCCGGGCCACCACACAAGAAGACTGCACGAGAATTATTTATCAGATCTAGTTCCTTTTCCTGGCTTTCAAAACGGTCCAACTCAACAATATCTGTATCAACGAATTCCCTGAGGAGTTTTTTGGCTCTTGATCCGATCAAATAGTCGCCAACATTCTTTTTAGCGCCTGTTAATATGATAATCATCCCGTTATCCTAAACCCCATCGCCTCTCGCCAACATTTTCCAAGCAATCAGTTCATCTTCGGCTATATCTTCAATCGCCCTCATCCCAATCACGTCATCCCAGTGCACTGGACTTATGCCATGAGCAGGCCGTTTAGCAATTAGATTCTTTTCCGTCAAAATCTTCCCGGCTTTAATATCACAGGCGGCAACAATGCTCCGGCGGGCGTGCAAGCGCGCTGCCTGCTCTTTTTCGAGGCTCTTACTCTCGCCGGCAATAAGCGCCTTATAAGTGGTGGCTTTAGCGCAAAAACGCGCCAAGTCTTGTTTATCCATGGCGTGGTAGTGATCGTTACCAGGCAAGGTTTTATCGTGGGTAAAGTGTTTTTCAAGGATGCAAGCGCCGAGTAACATACTCGCCTCCAGCGCACTGATCGTTTCATCCGGCACTACATGATCCGAATAGCCAATCACACACTCCGGATAGATTCGCTTCAGAACGCTGATCATGCCCAACTGAGCATTCTGTTCAGGAGTTGGATAATTCAAGACACAGTGCAGCAGTGATATATCAGAAGCCCCCGCCGCCCGTACCGTTTGTACTGCAAACTCAATTTCAGGAAGGGTGGATGCCCCGGTTGAAAGAATCAACGGTTTTCCTGTGGCAGCACACTTTCTGATCAGAGGCACATTGGTGATGTCTGCGGAGGCAATTTTAAACACCGGCATCAGCGGGTTAAGAAAATCGACGGCGTCTAGATCAAAAGGCGTTGACATGAAATCAATGCCTTTTTGCTGACAGTGATTTGCCAACTCCTCATATTCTTCCACACCAAACGAGTCGTACTTTTGAAACAACTTGTATTGGCTTTCCGTAGATTCCTTGCTGGTATCCCAGTATGCAGGACTGTTCTTCGATGCAATCTTGCCCGCCTTATACGACTGAAACTTAGCGGCATGAGCTCCGCCTTCGGCCGCTTCATCGATCAGCCGCTTTGCAAGCCCCATATCCCCTTCATGGTTCACACCAATTTCGGCAATGATATACGGTGAGAGGTAGTCTCCAACAAGAAAATTATTAATTTTAAATGTAGATGCCATTTTATATCCTAGTTTTGCAGCAAAGATGTAATTTTCTTGATTACGCGCTCTTTACCCGTTCTCAGGTCTTGTGTACCTGCTTTTTCACGCATAATTTCTAGCAACCCTCGATCTTCAATGACATTTATCACCGCTGATAGAATCTCATCATCCTTAACATCGGCGCGGTAACCCAGATTTACGACACCGTTTTCACTAGAGGCGAAGGTATGGGTCATCTCCCTGCGGTTTTGACAAATGACAACGGTCGGGACTCGCAATGCAGCTAATTCCAGCACAGTCCTCCCGCCAGAGGTTATAGCCAAATCCGCTTGACACATAAAATCAGAAATTCTTTTTGTGTCCATCGCAACAGTGATATCTACGGCCGCAAACTTTGCTACACTATCTCGCAGCTCTTGTCCATAATTGAAACCTGGACCAGTCACAACATCGATAGCAATATCATGTTTTCCACAATACTCACCAATCAACTCCAGGCATCTTACAGTTAGGTTGCCCTCATCTACCCCTCCAAAAGTCAGCAGGATACGCTCAACGTACCCCGTGTATTCACGATCAGGAAGGTAGAGGAACTCATCTCTCAAACAAAAATATTTGGGCCCAACCAACACATGATCGGAAGGTAGTTGATGAGGGTACAACGCGTTTATCACCAAGTCCGCAATAACATACCCTGCGCCCATGTCTTCGAAGTTAACAACCCTGATCCCAGCCTCTTTTAGCTGACTAACATATCCAGCTTCGGTATTCAAAATGTCATTAATGACCATGTCCGGAGTCAGAGCAATACACGCCTCCGCCAATCTGCCATCATCACATATGTGTACCGTGTAGTGCTGGCTTCGTATTTGCTCTACGGCCAAATCACTCCTTTTTTCGCAAACAAAATGGATGTCGTATTGAACAAGCTCATGCGCCAACATCAGCGCCCTATAGGCATGCCCTAGCCCTACTTTGTCGTAACCCACAACGGCAAAAACGATTCGGCGCCGCTTTAGCAGGATCTCGCACAGCGCTAAGTCCGCAAATGTATCGATATCAAAACTTCTATCATGTGGAACCTCAAGCAATTTTACGGAACGGCCAATTCGGGTTCCACGATCCAGTTGATCGCGAGTGCACGCAATTATTGCTCCGGTTTCTTTTAGGTTGGCGGGTAATTTCTGTCGGTTTACACGTTCACCGTAAGTTGGCTTTACTTGCCCATGTTCAACAGTCCAGCACAAGTGCCGATCATCAACCACAGACAAGACAGTGTCGAGCGACTCTTCCTCAAATGCAGCCAGCCCCTCATCTATTTCTCTCGCTGTAATTAGCGGTGAAGTTGGCTGAACGGTGACAATCACATCGTAGCGCTGCATCCATTTATTTTCGGCTTGCTCCAAGGCACAAATTATGACTGGATCAAGCGTTGTCACATCATCAGCAAGCTCTTTAGGCCTCATTAAAACTTCAGCCCCAAACCGTCTTGCAAACAGTGCGATTTCTTCATCGTCAGTACTAACAACAACTCGACTAACCATTTTCGCCGACAATGCAGCCTTAATGGAGTAGTAAATCATTGGCTTCCCAGCCAAAGGTCTTAAGTTTTTGCGAGGGATTCCTTTTGACCCCCCCCTTGCAGGGATAATTACTATGGCGTTCATAAAAAATACGTTTCCTGCTTCTTTAAATTCTCCATTGACGACGAGCACCCCAGGTACTTGCTTTCCCTTCACACCTTCCCCATCATTGCCTGTTTTCCTTTTCCGGACTGAACTAGATGAAACTCATCTCCATTCGCGGCGCGAAGACCCACAACCGGAAGTCGGTGGACCTCGATCTGCCGTGGGACAAGCTGATCGTGGTGACCGGGCTCTCCGGTTCCGGCAAGTCGTCGCTGGCTTTCGATACACTCTACGCCGAGAGGCAGCGCCGCTACGTGGAGTCCCTTTCCGCCTACCCCAGACAGTTCCTGTTGATGATGGAGAAACCGGATGTGGAGCACATCGAGGGCCTCTCCCCCGCCATCTTTAGTACAAATGCCAGTATGGTACCCCGCGCCACCTCCTGCATATGCGGATCGGTGCGCAATACATCAACCTTGTTTTTGATGAGCTGAATCATGATAAGGATTCGCGTCTCTTCGTAGAGCCGAAGATGTAGCAGCTCGAAGCAGCACTAGAAAAGCATTAAGGGCAATGGGCAGATTGTCGCCACCATGAAAAAGGTACGGCACTTCTGCTTGTACAGAGCCTCTTCAACGGCGCTGGCACGACAGGAGTCCCATGTCTAGCTGAGCATGGGTCGATTTATGTAAATTCCGACTTTGCTGCTGCAGGTTATAGCTCCCAAGAAAATAACAAATGTATTGAGTAGTATGTGTAAAAAGGTTCATTGCAATTCACGGGAACAATCACGTTTTCAATCAGCCTGCATATTACGCCTTTTCAACACACCCCTAATCAACGCAGTAAAGACACCAAGTACGCCACCGACAATTATACCAAGAGCTATAATAATAGCTTTCTTTGGCCTGACCGGGGTTTCCGGCACTGCCGCACTACTATCCAATGTAAAAACCGAAACATCGTCCGGATTGACATCGATTTCTTTAAGTAAATTTAGTTGATTTTCAAGATCACGTAGCTGGCTAATAAAGGGATCATCATTTTCCCTTTTTTCCAGGATGGAGAGTTCAGCCGTTATAGCTTTTACACCATGCATGTACAACAAGTTACCATCAACAAATTGAGCCAAATCACCGTCTGAGGATATCTTTCCGGCTACTACCTGAGGCGCATCCAAACCCACAGCTTCCGCCACCACTAGAGCATCTCGCAGACGTACGATACGATCCTCGCGGCGCCTCTGTGCAGTAACGCGAAGTGCCTCGAGTTGCCTTTCAATCACCTGAATTCTAACTGCCATCTCAGCAAGTACATTCTCCCGCATATCCTGCTCGGCCTTTTTTCCAACCATATCAACATAAAGGTTGGCCCACTTAGCCGCCAGCTCCGGTGACTTATGTTCAATCACCACCTCGTAAAAGTTTGGCCTTTTCTTTACATCAGGAGCACGCACCTTTATTCCTGCTGATGAGAGAGAGGAAGTCTCGCGCAAAAATGACTTTTTCAATGAGGAAGACAGCAGGCTAGTCTTGAACACTTCATAGATATCGGACACAGTAAACTGCTCAACCTCTGTCTCAGTACATCCAAAATTGTAGCTTTCACGTCCCAGGTTATAGTCGGCAATATCGCTCAAACGGGGAGGCAAGACACCCACCTTGGCTTCATAAACAGGGGGACTAAGATAGGCATAAGCCGCAGCAGCCGCTGTCACCACTACAGTAAAGGCAATTATCAGTAGCTTTTGCTGCCAGAGACACTGGAATAGTTCAACCAAGTCGATTTCATCTGAGTAGGTAGGGTAAGCACTTCGAGGGGCTTGCTCTGTTTCCATCCGGGAAATCCTTCACTTCGGGTTGGCGACAAGGGGGCAGATTATAGCAACAGGGGCCCTCTTTTTGACATCGGCAATTTCCTTATTAGCTGCTTCTTTCACGTGGAACCTCAACAGGCGCTTTTAGCCCCTTGCTTTCCCTTCCATCCTTGCCCATCATTTCCCGTTTGCCTTCTGGACCTATATCTTTGATGGAACACATCTCAATACGCGGCGCGAAAACCCACAATCTGAAGTCGGTCGATCTGGATCTACCAAGGGATAAGCTGATTGTCGTCACGGGCTTATCCGGTTCCGGAAAGTCATCCCTGGCATTCGACACACTGTATGCCGAAGGACAGCGTCGTTATGTGGAATCACTCTCCGCCTACGCCCGACAGTTTCTGTCGATGATGGAAAAGCCGGATGTAGAGCATATTGAAGGGCTTTCCCCCGCCATTTCCATCGAACAGAAGTCTACCTCACATAACCCCCGTTCCACCGTGGGCACCATCACAGAAATCCATGATTACCTGCGCCTGCTGTTCGCCAGAGTTGGTGAACCCCGTTGCCCAGAGCACCACGAACCACTTGCCGCGCAGACTATCAGCCAGATGGTGGACCACGTACTGACCCTACCCGAAGACACCCGCTTGATGCTGTTGGCACCAATCATCCGTGGACGCAAGGGCGAACATGCCCATATCTTTCAGGGACTGCGCGCCCAAGGCTTTATCCGCGTGCGTGTGGATGGACTGGCGGTTGATCTGGACGATGTACCAGAACTGGAAAAGAACAAAAAACACGATATTGATGTAGTAGTGGACCGATTCAAGGTCAAAGCCGACCTGCAACTACGCCTCTCAGAATCCTTTGAGACTGCCCTGAATCTTTCCGAGGGTCTGGCTGTTGTCACGGCCATGGACGGAGAATTCAAGGATCTGGTGTTTTCCTCCCGTTTTGCCTGCCCTATCTGCAACTACAGCATTGATGAGCTGGAACCGCGGATGTTTTCCTTTAACAACCCGGCTGGAGCCTGTCCAGGTTGCGATGGTCTAGGGGTCAAGCAGTTCTTCGATATCGACCGTGTGGTTCAGCACCCGGAAGTGTCCATCGCCGAGGGGGCCATTCGCAGCTGGGATAGAAAAAATCTTTTCTACTTCAACATGCTTACGTCCCTCGCAGATCACTACGGCTTTGACATTAATACGCCCTTCCAGGAGCTGACAGCACAACAGCAGCAAGTCGTGCTGTTTGGCAGTGGTGAAGAGGTAATTACCTTTAACTATGTCAACGACAAGGGCACCGTGTTCAAACGCTCTCATCACTTCGAGGGCATCGTACCCAACATGGAGCGCCGTTACCGGGAAACAGAATCCCAGATGGTGCGCGAGGACCTGACCAAGTACCTGAGCACCCAGAGCTGCCCTGAGTGTAAGGGTGCAAGGCTGCGCAAGGCATCCCGGAATGTGTTTATCGATGAGAAGACCCTGCCGGAAGTTGGCAATGTCCCTGTGGGCGAGCTGGCGGATTACTATGAGCAACTGACGCTGAGTGGCAGCCGCGGCCAGATTGCCGAGAAAATTCTCAAGGAAATCCGCGATCGACTGCGATTTCTGGTGGACGTGGGGCTGAATTACCTGAATCTCAATCGCAGCGCAGAAACCCTGTCCGGTGGCGAAGCCCAGCGCATCCGCCTGGCCAGCCAAATCGGTGCAGGTCTGGTGGGCGTCATGTACATCCTCGACGAGCCATCCATTGGTCTGCACCAGCGGGACAACGAACGATTACTCGCCACCCTCACCCGTCTGCGCGATCTCGGTAATACCGTGATCGTCGTCGAACATGACGAGGACGCCATTCGCGCAGCGGATTACATTGTCGATATCGGCCCCGGCGCCGGCGTGCACGGCGGCGAAATCATTGCTGCGGGCAGCTTGCAGGATATTCTCAATGAACCCCGCTCCCTCACCGGCGACTACCTCTCGGGGCGAAAAGCTATTGCGCTGCCCGCTCAACGCACCAAAGCCACCGGCAAGGTACTGAAGGTCAACGGCGCCAGCGGTAATAATCTGCAACAGATAGATTTAGTATTGCCGATCGGCCTGCTCACCTGTGTCACAGGGGTATCCGGTTCTGGCAAGTCCACATTGATCAACGAAACCCTCTACCCCATCGCTGCCACCGAACTCAACAAGGCCACCACGCTTAAGCCAGCTCCCCACAAGTCTGTTGAAGGAATGGAGCAGCTCGACAAATGTGTGGATATCGACCAGAGCCCCATTGGTCGCACACCCCGCTCCAACCCTGCCACCTACACCGGAATTTTCACGCCAATCCGCGAAATGTTTTCGGGCACTCAGGAATCGCGCTCTCGTGGTTACAAGCCAGGCCGTTTCAGTTTCAACGTGAAGGGTGGTCGCTGTGAAGCCTGCGAGGGAGACGGCGTCACCAAGGTGGAAATGCATTTCCTACCCGACATCTATGTACCCTGCGATGTCTGCAAGGGACAGCGCTATAACCGTGAAACCCTGGAAATTCGCTATAAAGGAAAGAACATCCACGAAGTACTCGACATGACCGTGGAAGATGCAAGGGAGTTTTTTGATGCGGTGCCGGCCATTGCCCGCAAACTGCAAACCCTCATGGATGTGGGACTGTCCTATATCCGATTAGGGCAGGCCGCCACCACCCTGTCCGGCGGCGAGGCCCAGCGGGTCAAACTGTCGCGGGAACTTTCGAAACGGGATACCGGCAGCACCCTCTACATCCTCGA
The DNA here is from genome assembly GCA_041581855.1 of Porticoccus sp. GTDB lineage: Bacteria > Pseudomonadota > Gammaproteobacteria > Pseudomonadales > Porticoccaceae > Porticoccus. The sequence goes on from JBFICU010000004.1 coordinate 16,694, forward strand.
TGAACCCACTACCGGCCTGCACTTTCACGATATCCAGCAACTGCTTATCGTACTGCACCGTCTACGCGACCACGGCAATACCGTGGTGGTAATCGAGCACAACCTGGATGTGATCAAAACCGCCGACTGGGTTGTCGACCTCGGCCCTGAGGGTGGATCTGGCGGCGGCCAGATCATTGCTACTGGCACGCCAGAACAAATTGCAAAAACAAAAGGCTCCCACACTGGACGGTTTCTTGCCAAACTCTTGAGTTGATGCTGCGGCGAAGTTGACCTTGTACTTCGTCTGCTTCGCCGTCCTTCTTACGCTCCCCCCCCTCAAAAGAAAACCCGTGGGCTTATCGGCCATGGCCAGCCTGCTCACATCCTTTTCATACAATGTATGGCTTTAAAAACATCTCTGTTTCATAACAAATCAGTTTAAGCAAAAACCACCGCCATTATTCCCAAAAAATCTCTATAACCATCTGTTTTAGATGACTATTTAATGTAGAACCCGCGAGTCTAAATTCACTGCTTATGATCAGGCAAATATCATGAATCAGTGTCTAAACTGACAAGGACAGGAGGAGTGTTATGACGATTTTCAGCCATTATCAGCAACGCTATGAATCTGCCCAGATGGAGGAATACAGCATCCAGGAATATCTGGAGCTGTGTAAAAAAGATCCCTCCACTTACGCCACCGCCGCCGAACGACTGCTCAAGGCTATCGGCGAACCGGAACTGGTGGATACCTCCAAGGATCCCCGTCTGAGCCGGATATTTTCCAATAAGATCATCAAGCGCTATCCGACCTTCAGTGAATTCTATGGCATGGAGGAATGTATCCAGCACATCGTCAGTTTCTTCCGACATGCGGCACAGGGTCTCGAAGAGAAGAAACAGATTCTCTATCTGCTCGGTCCAGTCGGAGGCGGCAAGTCCTCATTGGCAGAGCGGTTGAAAGCGCTAATGGAAAGAGAACCCATTTTCGCGCTGAAGGGCTCACCGGTATTTGAATCGCCGTTAGGGCTGTTTGACCCACTGGAAGACAGCCCGATACTTGAAGAGGAATTCGGTATTCCGCCCCGCTACCTGAAAACGATTATGTCGCCCTGGGCCGTGAAGCGGCTGCACGAATTCAATGGTGACCTTGATCGATTCAGGGTTGTCAAATTACGTCCTTCTATCCTCGACCAGATTGCCATCACCAAAACCGAGCCCGGCGACGAGAACAACCAGGATATTTCCTCCTTAGTGGGCAAGGTAGATATCCGCAAATTGGAGCTGTTCCCCCAGCAGGACCCGGACGCTTACAGTTTTTCTGGTGGCATGTGCCGGGCCAACCAGGGGCTGATGGAGTTTGTGGAGATGTTCAAGGCACCGATCAAGGTGCTGCATCCGCTGCTCACCGCCACCCAGGAGGGCAATTACAACG
>JBFICU010000005.1:0-16918 GCA_041581855.1 Porticoccus sp.
ACCGCCAGCTGTATTCGCCACCTGGGCATCCCACGCCTGTGCTTGTCCATCAACGAAGGATGGGAAGTCAGCCTGCGTCAACGTACCACCGTCATCATTGATCACCGTTTTGACCAGCGTCAGTGTCGGTGCAATGTCATCATTAACAATCGTGCAAGTAACATCATCGCCGTAATCAAGCTCAATGGTGTTACCTACTTGTGTACCGGCGCCACAACTCCATTCGCTCGCAGAGTATCCAGAAGGGCCACTCTCAGACAACGTATAGACGACATTAGCATCTACTTCATACGGGCCTAATTTTGCCTGGCTATCATAGCTGCCATCAGGAGTGACACTGCTTCCTGCCGCAGCAGCGATGCTTTTTGAGGACCCGGTTGCAGCCAATTGCCAAGCTGTCGCATCCGCTGTACCACCATTATCATTTGTAACTTGTTTAACAAGGGTCAATTTTGGTGGCAGCACGTTGGTGAATGTACACGCAACTATTTCTGATGGCTCTAACGTTACGTTAACACTGTCGCCTGTAGGTGAAGGAGAACTGTCACTTGTTCCGTTATCACAGGAAATATCACTTAATTCCCAATCACCCAAACTACCAACTTCTGCAACGTTATAAGAAATTCCAGGAAGGATATTAACGGCCTCGAGAGTCACGCCACCATCAGATGTTTGTGATGGATTCAATAGGTTTAGACCGGCCCCTTCTTTCTTAACTTCAAAATCAAACAATTTCGGGTCATCAGGAATAGAATCTTTTAGAACCTGAATTTTTCCGCAGGTATTTAAGTCACCCAATGTGTAATCGTGCAGAGAAGCTCCCAATTCAGCAGAGGAGCGCGTTTCGATTAATACACTCCCCAAACAAGTTTCAGACCCCAATAGGGCGTTAAAGTCCAGAGCGAACTCAAAGTAGGTTGGGGACTCATGATCAAATAGAGGATCCCACGCCCCGTGAACATCGCCTGTTGTATCGTCGTTCGTAGTAGCACAAAGCAATTGAAGACCAGCTAGAATCTGGGCCTTATTTGGCAATAGATCTAGGTCAGCTGAGTCAATATTACAGTCAATACTTGTGTACGTTGGCTCCTCGCGACCTGTTACACAGGTCGGATCGGTGCCAATACACTCGTCTCCGTCTTCAGGAATACCATTTGGATCTTGCCATTCAAAGGCAAACACCGAGGCTATACCGCCTCCGTTAGTGAAGTTTGACAGTAATAGCCAGTCGCCTGCCAAGTGCGTACCGGCAAACATCCCTGTACCACCCAGCTCTGTGGGAGTACAGCCTACATCCGCCTGCAATAACCAAATGCCGATATAGGCTGTTCCGTTATTACTTTCACGACCAGCGGAACCGAAAATTTTCAGAGTGCCATCATCATCAATCGCTGCTGCCAAGCCGAACATAAGATTTTGTTTGGGGGACACATTATTAAACTTTTCACAACCCCACTCAGATATGAATGCCTGGCTAATGTTGCTATCGGAATAGTCTTTATTTGAGGTTGAGTGGTGGCTGTAATCAGCCCCGTCATCATCATCATTAAAGAAGTCAGTTGCTGCACCATAGGTTGCAGGGGGCTCATTGAAGACCGTATCTGAGTCTGGAAAAGCAGTATCTTCGTAAGGATCCCTATCGAAATCCCAAACACCCGTTGCTACGTTATCTACAGGCAGTGCATTAGCCACGCCCGTAAAAACCACCAACGATGCAAAGAACAAGCAGCTCTGCATGAAATAACAAACTTTACGCCCAGTCATCACCCAACTCCTTCTGAAGTTCCTACTTCAGCAACATTTCCATTCCCAAACACAGGCATAGGTGCCTGCAATCGCAACAAAGGGCGATCAATTCTCGGCACCCTATGTATGCCAATCGTTGATCGCACCGAAATTAGTGAACAGTGAAAGGTCAAGTCAGTGATTTGTGTGTAAAGAGAAACGACAAAAAACTACCCACCCCAAACTGTTGTCTGAAGCTTTTCGGTAGTTCAGCCGTCTTGAAGAAATAAAGACCTGAAACTTTGCGAAGCTTGCCAGGAGTTACTGACTACTACTCATCCTTGGTAAAGCCGTGCCTTTTCGAAGCTGCGTAGGTATTTTTAGTTGATAGGGTGAACATACGCTAGTCGCTGTTTTCCTACGCGGTGCGTAGGATATAGAGTACAAAGTGCTGGTTTTGCTACCACATAGTTAAAGCATTGTCTAAAGATTAGCCACCAGAAGTGTGATCTACATCACATATTTTTTCTGATCAATATTTGTTCAAAAAGCGCACTCTAATCAGAAAACTCTCCGAGATATATCTAAACGGTAAAATGTTCTGACGAATGGTATACATAAATTGTAAATTTTCTGAACTAATTTCACCAGATACTTGGCAAGCAAGACAGTTAAGGTGTGACCAAAGACAAGATTCAGACTGTCAGCCACAGAAAATCTATTATATGAAACAAAAAAGGCCACGGAAAACCGTGGCCTTTTGTCGTTAAAAACATCACATGATTAGTTACTTAAATGCGGAGAGATCCACTCCCTGCAGTTTGGATTTGTACTCTTCTGTCACCTTGCGCGCGTCTTGAGGATTAGCCACAGCGCTAGGACTGATCATTACCACCAGCTCCGTTTTACTATTGCTGATCTTTTTACCACTGAAGAGGAGGCCTGCTATGGGGATATCCTTCAGGAAGGGAATACCGCCATCCGACTTTTCCTTGTTTTCGCGAATCAAACCACCCAGCACAATGGTCTCACCACTCTGTACCGCCACACTGGTGGTGATTTCCCGCTGTAGGATAGTGGGGGAATCAATGCCGGAACTCGTGGTCTCGTCCACATCATCCACACGCTGGGTGATATCCAGCATCACCATGCCACCAGCGTTCACCCGGGGAGTCACCTCCAGGGTTACGCCGGTATCCCGGTACTGAATCTGGCTGGTGATATTGGAACGGAATTGGTCATCAACGACTTCACCACTGCTGACATTTGATGTTTCGGACGTTCGAATCGGCACCTGATCACCTACGCGGATGGTGGCCGTCTGGTTATCCAACACCATCAGAGAGGGCGAAGAAAGCACGTCTATTCGGCTATCGCCTGCGATGGCATTGAGCAAAGCCCTTGTGCCAGTGGCATCAAAAATGGCATAGGTGAAGTTGGCCGGGCTTTTCAGTGCGCCGGTGAGCGCGGGAATCCCCGGCACCCCTGCGTCATTGGGGATATTCAAACCGCCAATGCCGTCATATTTTCCATGCGAGCTTTTCAGGAACCATTGCAGTCCGTACTCCAGATCGTGGTCGAGGGTCACCTCCACAATGGAGGCCTCCACCAATACCTGCATTGGCAGTACATCAAGCTTTTGCATGGCCTTTTCAACTTCGGCGTAATCCCCCGGAGTTGCCAAGACCAGCAGAGCGTTGTTTTCCGCATCAGGGATGATGGTGACATCCCCCACTTCAATACTCGACACCCGCTCATTGGCACGAGACGGTGCAGCCGGTTCCTCACCCTCAGCGGGAGTCGGAGGAGGTGTGGCCGCCGGGGGCTGCCGCTGGGCCATCGCCATGGCATTGCGACGCTTGCCCTCAAATAACTGGTTTAACAAATCCGCCAGGTTTTCGGCTTTGCCATTTTGCACGTAGTACACGTACATGTTCATACCATTGGGATTTTCCGCCTGATCGAGGCGGCGCACCCAGGTTTCCACATCAGCAAGGTATTTTTGCTGAGGAGAGATGACCAGTAGCGCATTGAGTCTATCCATGACGGTAAACCTGACCAGGCCGGCAAGCGGACCAGAGGCTTTGTCGCCAAAAATGGTCTCCAGCTCGGCGAGCATGGTTGCTGCATCGACATTTTGCATCCGGAACAAACCCACGGACATCCCTTGAAGCTGATCGACATCGAAGATAGCAATGGTCTCACGGAGGTTAAAAAGTTCACCATAATTGCCAGCCAGCATCAGCAAATTGCGGGACTCATCGGCCTGCACCAACGCCTTGCCTGATTTAACTGGCTCAAGGATACGGGCCATCTCTTTGGCGCCGATAAATTTCAATGGCACCACCAGCATTTGGTAACCCCGGTCTGCGCTGAGCCGCACCGACGGCGTGAGGCCGGCAATCGAACCTTCATCTATCGGCACAACCTCGTAAAAGTCCTGGCTTTTGACAATCGCCGCACCGTTCATGCGCAGCAGATTATCCAGCACCGGGATCAGTGCATCCTGCGATACCGGCCGGGATGTGCGCATGGAGACCGTACCGCTCACCGCGTCGTTAATGGCATAGTTCACCCCGAGGATATCCCCCAGAATGGTCTTGACCACCTCAGTAATTGGCGAGTTCTGGAAGTTCAGGGTTACCTCACCCTCGGAATCTCCCTGGCCACCACCCCTAGCCGAATTTATAAAACCGCCGCTACCTGTATAAACTTCCTTGAGAGGAATTTCCTGCTTTTCCTTTAAGGAGGTTATCGGCCCGGAAACCTCTACAGCGACCGGCTTTTCAAGCACTGCCTTAGGAGCAGAAACTGGGGGACTGGTTGATGCTGTTTGAGGACTCTGCGTCGTAGAGCATGAAGTCGTAAAAATAGACAATAATCCCACTGCCAAGCACTTGCTAAAGACGTATCTCATTGCCTTGCTTCCTTCTTCCCGTTTTATTTTACAGTCCACCCCATGCCTTCTCTGGTGCAGCGGGCCGCTAATCAGTTTCGTCTTCTTCCACCTTTTTCCGGGTGTTGTTGTCCAAGGTTTTTTGCTGTTGTCCGGTTTCCCGGAGATAGAATTCTTCTGTTTCTTCCCCATCAGAGAGCATCACTCGCTCGGCTGTGATCGATTCCAGCTTCCACTTCTCCAGGTACATACCCTCTTCCAAACGCAATCGCTGCTCGCCGCTTGAATCACTAAATATAGCGTACGTCGCATGTCCGGTATTGACAACTCCCGTTAACTGCCACTTCGACGGCAGGCCCTCGTCGCCGACAGGCTGCTGCTCGGTCACTTGTGGGCGGCGATTCCAACTGAATAGTGACCGCTCCACTGATTCTTCGAACGCCTCGCGGGCAGCCATCGGCACAATCGCAGGGGGCGCAACGTTATAGCTTATGTCTGCTGCATCGATATCGCTCGGCCGGGGCATCAACACGCCAAACCAGGCGACCTCCAGCACCAAACTGAACAGAAAAACCAGTATGAGTCCTTTGAGCAACCTGACAAGCGGAGTGTTTTTGTGCGCAAAAGCCATGTTATTTCGCCTCCCCTGCCAAATAACCCACCACATCCATGCGGATATCCAGGCTGTTCAGATTGGTAGTGCGCGCACGCTGATTGCGCAAGTTGGTTCTCGAAGAACGAATACGCGTGGAGGAGCTGGTAACCGACAGTTCATCGACAAAGATCACAGGACGTGCGCTCTCCAGCTCATACAACAGATCCACCAGGTTTTGCACTTCCCCACTGACTTGTAAGCGCAGGCCAATCGGCGTCGCGGAAGGCACCGCATCCGCCTCATAATCCTGACTGCTGACCAACTGCCCGCCACTGCGCTTGACAGCCTCATTAATGAACTCACGCAAATTGGCGGAAGCGATGGATTGTTTGTTACCACTAAGAAACAGATCTCCATCGCTACCCAGTTCGTCTATGCGCTTCAGTTCGGCATTGATTTTGTCCTCGTTAGCGACCAGATATTCAAACCGGCGCAATTGATCTGCAAGACTATTCACTTCGCTGCTTTTTTCCCCGTATATCCTGCCCAATGGCAACAACAGGTAAAACAGCACGAACAACACCAGCAGTATCAAGAGGGACACGGCAACGAAACGGCTTGTGGCAGGTGACAGCATATTCACTGGGCCACCCCCGCCAATTCCATTTTGATTTCGTAGCGTTCCATATTGGTGGAAGGGTTGACCGTAATCGGCGAAACAAACTGCACATTCTGGAATCGCTCGGACTTTTCCAACAATTCAATCAGGTCGGAGGCCTTGCGGGACTCCCCTTGCAAGTTGACGCCGTTGCTATCCACCCTGAGACGGGAAACCCAAGTGTTGTCGGGCATGATCCGGGTCACCTCCTGCACAATAGCAAGCTGTGATGGCATGTGGTTTTTGCGATGTACGAGTGTGTCTTGCGCGGCCAGCCGCGAAGCCAATAAAGACTGCTTGTTGCCCACAACGGTAGCGGGCCCTCTAATATCCGCCACCTGCTGCCCCAGGCTGTCGATCTGTCGGTTGAGCTGGTAAAGGGGAAACAATACCAACGCCAACACCAGGATCAACGACGCCATACCCAGCTGTTTCGCACGGTTGTTCCACAATGGCTCTACCGCCGGGCGAAGAGATATTGGAAGCATGTTGAGGGTTGGAGCCACGGCTGTTTTTTGCGGCTTTACCGGGTACACCGCATCGGGTGAAAGTCCCAGCTTTTCTGTTCGGGACAACACTAGATCAAGTGTCTTTCGGGGCAGAGAAAACAGCTCCACCTTGATTTTTTCTCGCTCGGGAAAACGCCCGCAGGGCAGATATCCAAAGACGACTTGATCTCGGTGAAATGGCGTTAAACGGTCAATCTCGAAATTGAGCACACTGCCAAGATTAGCTTCAGTAGCCAACGGCAAGAACTGGTCGCTAACCAACAGCTGCTCTGAAGAGAGATAGATTTCTGTGGTCAGCCCACCGGGAAGGTCAGACAGGCTTTCCTGCCGAAACGCATGCAACGCTTGGTCAGAACAGCCCAACAGATCAAGTGCCCCCAGTAACCGCTCGCTTTTCTCCGTATGCAGCTGGAAACGGGCAATGTTTTGTTCAAGTAACATAGTAAGCGTAGCCGATTGCCGCGTGAAAAATTGTCCCACAGCACCGGGGACAACCTGCCGCAATTCACCCTGCCACCAATTCAAGAATTGTCTGAGCTTGTCCATACCCTGTTGTTGTGGTTTTAATTCCATTGCTAAAACAGGTTCCCGTCTTTCCTATGGTCAGATTAACACGGGACCAAGTGAACTTTCTCCACCCGGCAAAAAGTAACGCCAGCTTTGAAGGTCAATACACTCGTCCCCTTCCATTAATAGCATCTAAGTAACTTACTGATCACTTTTTACACCCTCTACAAGCTCAGTCCTGCTTCGCTCTATAAAAGGCTGCCAGTCTATGGTTTCAATCGACATGCGATTTCGACCACGCCGCACTCGAATCGTAGTACTCATTCCCGATTGCTGCCCGGCGTCCGTTACACCAATAGCCGTCATGGCATAGGTCACTCCCCGGGTCCGCGACAGTAATTGTCGGTCAATAGCCGGAGGAGAGGGCATGGGCAATTTATCGCGGTGATTCGCACGGCGCTGCTGAATATAGCTCTCCAGGGTCATCGGCGAATTATCCGATACTGCCATCAACACTTGCAGAGAAGCTACTTCCGGATTAATACCCTGATGCCGGGAGTAAATGGTGATATAGGGCAATACCGCCCGATATATTTCAGGCGTCATCCCCAGCACCTGTTGCAGCTCTGTCACACTGGTAAACGGCGCGTCCTTGGCACCCGCCATTAATCCAGCCGCCAGGTAATCACTATCTTCCGCGCCATTAAGCCGGGCCAAATCATCATCATCCCTAAAATCGGCAATGGCATCAGCCAAAGCGTCGGCTATGCTCTGATCAATATCGAGGCTGTAGAACAACCGGGCCAGCAATGTTTCGCGGGCGGCATTGATATCCACTTTGCCATTTTCGTCGGTAACCGTGACGTTCACATGACCGCCAGGCAGTTCCACGTCAATCGTTTCGCCGTCTGCCAACATCCGGTCAGCAGCGTTTCTCGACAACAGATTCATGGTCACCAGTTGTACGCCCCCCTCTGCCAGGTAGCGCGCCTGGGTTCCCCCCACCAGAGATATCATGGCTTGTGTCGACTGGCGACTGGTATAGGACAGCCCCATGGCCAGCACAGACAACAGCACAATCAACCACAGCACCGACACGAGCGCAAAACCACGCTCATACATTCGCAAAAAGGCTCTGGACCTGCGCATTATCGCAACTCCTCGCTGTAGAGCTGCTGGCTGGCAAACCTTGGGGCTACCGCGATATCCGGCAGGTCAAATTCATTCCCGTCAGCATCCACCTCTGTCAACACGAACTGTACTACCAGCGGTGTTTGAGTACTGTTCTCCCATTCATCCTCCCAACCTTCCACACCCTGGCTGTCACGGCTGTAGTAAGCTAACTCACCTAGCAGAACATCATCGGCAACGACAAGGCGGGTAATATCCAGTTCCTTCTGCTCTCGGTCTTCAATAAAGCCCTGATCCTCGTAATAGGGAGCCCCTTCCTGATCAAAATAGACTGTTTCACCTGCCAGATAGGGCCGGTAATCCAGCACCAACTGGCGATGCTCTATTTCGTCATTCCAGACAGTTTTCAGCGTCCACCAAAACAGCGCGCCATCATTTCTAAACGAGGGGAAAGGGGCAACAAAATGTAACGACTCACTGTTCCCCATGAACGATGTAATCAGCTCACCGTCATCCGTGCGCACCCGGAAAAACCGCATGTTGCCTAGCTGCTTGCGCAGCAGACTGACAATCAACAAGCGATGCTCAGCGACATCCTGTTTCTTGGTGACTTTGTCCCAAGTCTGGGTAGACACGCGCAACGCACCTATCATCAGCACGGCAATCAGAGACACCAACAACAGTGCCACCTGCAATTCAACCAGGGTAAAACCCGGTGATTTAACCTGTTGCCCCGTCATGGCGCTACACCCAGACGAATGGTCGACAGCTCTAGCTGGCGTTTACGAAAACCTCCCCAGCTGACCACTATCTGATAGTGGTAGGGTCGATAGATATTTTCAGGGTCACTAAAGCCGGTGTTGTTGAACAATAGATTGTCCATTGGGGGCTTATATTCACTAACTTCGCTTCTCCAGCGGAACATATCGCCCACCTTGCCGGTATCGACCCCGACAGGATTATCCTGGACCACCACCAACGCCATACGGGTTTCAGCGATGGACAATGCCTGGGCGTAATCATCCGTAATTCGTGTAGCCGTCGTCACACTGGACATGATCTGCAAAATCACGGTGACACAAATGCCCAGCACCGCCAGCGCCACGATCACCTCTAAAAGGGAAAAGCCACGTTCGCGGCAGCGGTTACGGCTCAGCAAGGGCTACCTCCCCGGTCAACCAGTTGACGTCAAGCTGCCAACTGCCCTTCTCTGTCGACAGCGTCAAGCTTCCGCCATTGGAACTGCCATCGGGATAAAAAAAGATGCCTGGCTGGGCGAAAGAAAGGTCTTCAGAAAGGGGGTCGATGACTAAGTGCATACTCTCCGGCAACAACACATCCATGCTATCCGGCACTAGACGGTAACCCGCCACATCGGTCGGGATGATGACCCCACGGGAAATACTTTCAGAAACGGCTCTAGCCCGAGTCTGCCGCAATAAAGCCACCAGTTTTCGGGCCTCCGCTTTCAGCTCGGCACTTTCGCTGCCAGCAGAATACCGCGTAGCAGCAACCCCAACCATCAGGGAGATCAGAAACAACACCACCAACAGTTCAAGCAGGGTAAAACCCCGGCTGGCACGGCGTTTAGTCAACACAGATGACACCCTGCTCAAGTGGGATTTAATCCGGCCGATTATTCCCAGCTAACCACATCGGCATTGTCGCCCTCGCCCCCTTCCCGGCCATCGGCCCCCAAGGAGTAGAGATCATATTCGCCATGATCTCCAGGGGACTGGTAACCATAATCATTGCCCCATGGGTCCTGACGAATCAGCTTCTTCTTCAAATAAGGGCCATTCCAGAAACGGGCATTGGCAGGCTTGGCAATCAGTGCCTCCAGGCCCTCCTGGCTGGTGGGGTAACGCCCCACTTCGAGTTTGAACAGATCCAGTGCTGTACCAAATTCCTGAATTTGCAGCGCAGCAGCCTTACCTTTGGAGCTGCCCACCTGTTTCAGAACCTGAGGCCCCACCAGGCTGGCCAGCAAGCCGAGGATCACGAGCACCACCAGCAATTCCAGTAAGGTAAAACCACGATTTTGACGATACATTTAAACTCCCCCGGTTTTGTTTTCGTTACACAGGTAATTCGTTGATACTGAGGATGGCCACCAGGATCGACATAATGATGCCACCAATCACCAACCCCAACCCGATAATCAGCAAGGGCTCGAGCACTGCCAGCATTCGCTGGGTGGCGGTAGCCACTTCACCCTCGTAAATCTCGGCCACCTTGAGCAACATCTTGTCCAGCTTGCCGGTCTCTTCCCCCACCTGGATCATTTGTAATGCAAACTCAGGGAATACACCGGTTTCCAACAGCGGTCCGGCCAGGCCTGAACCCTCCTGAAGACTGGCTGAAACATCCTGAAGACGGCCGGACATCACGCGGTTCTGCAAGCTTTCCTTGGCAATATTGAGTGCCGTCAGCAGCGGCACACCGCCTTTCAATAGCGTGCCAAGACTCCGGCTGAGGCGAGCCATTTCGATTTTTTTTACCAGATCGCCCAGCAGCGCCATGGAAAGAATCCGGCCATCCCAACGCAACCGCCAGGCTGGGTCGCGGCTGCGATTTTTCAGGTAAAGCGCCAAGATTACCAATCCGGCAATCACAAACAGTCCGTAGTCCTGAGCCGCATCAGCTGCCCCCAAAACAAAGGCCGTACTGGGCGGCAAAGCTGCATTCATATCTTCAAACAACTTGGAGAATTCGGGCAACACATAGGTAACAATAATACCCAGCGACAGTAGCGTGACACTGACGAGAATGACCGGATAAATCATCGCCGACAGCAACTGATTTTTCAGTGCCTGGGACTTTTCCAAATAGCGTGACAGATCCTCGAGACTCTCCGCCAGGTTGCCGGAAATCTCTGCGGAACGGATAAAGTTGATATAGAAACTGGAAAACTGTTTCGGGTGGGACTGCAGCGCCTTGGAGAGCGGATTACCGCCACGCACACCGGACTGAACATCTTCCACCAACTCTACCATCACCGGCATGGAGGAGACCTGTCGGATAATATCCAATGCCCGATCCAACGGTAGCCCAGCCGCCACCAGAATGGATAACTGACGGGTAAAATCGGCAATTTCTGCAGTACCGAGACGGTTTTTACGAAAGCGCCGCGCCCCTGGCTTGGCCGCAATGACACTGCCAGATTGTTCGGCGCTGATGGGAATCAACCCCATGGTCTGCAACCGGGCGATCACCTCCTGCTGCGACCCCGCCGCCAAACTGCCGGTTTTGACTTCACCCTGGTTGTTTACTGCCTTGTACTGGAATACCGGCAAAATCAGGCCTCCTGTGTCACACGCACCACTTCTTCAATGGTGGTAATCCCTTGCAGGGCCTTCAGGCAGCCGTCTTCAAACATGCTGTGCATACCCTCTTCCCGGGCAGCCTGCTCGATCTTGCCAGAACCGGCATGTTGCAACACCAGCTCACGAATTTTGTCTGACATCGGCAGCATTTCAATGATGCCCACCCGGCCCCGGTAACCAGTTCCGCCGCAGTGTTCACAACCCACAGAACGGTAGAGGCGGACTTCACCCGACTGCAGCTTGTCAAAACCAAATTCGCGAATCACCCCTTCGCTGGGCACGTAGGATTCCCGGCAATGTTCACAGAGCACTCTCACCAGGCGCTGTGCGAGCACAGTATTCAGCGTGGAGTTGAGCAAGTAATCCTCAACGCCCATTTCCAGCAACCGGGTAATGCTGCTGGCGGCGTCATTGGTGTGCAAGGTAGACAGTACCAAGTGGCCGGTCAGGGAAGACTGAATACAGATACGCGCCGTTTCCAGGTCACGCATTTCACCCACCATAATGACATCCGGGTCCTGGCGGACGATGGAGCGCAGGGCACTGGCGAAACTCAAGCCGATAGATGGGTTCACCTGTATCTGGTTAATACCCGACAGGTTGTACTCCACCGGGTCCTCCACGGTGATTACCTTGCGCTCCTCAGTATTCAGGCTGTGCAGTGCCGTGTAGAGGGTGGTGGTCTTACCACTGCCGGTGGGACCGGTGACGATAATCATGCCATGGGGCATATCCAGAGACTGCTTGAGCCGCTGGCGCAATACATCACTGAAACCGAGGCTGGGGAAATCCAGCGCCACGGTTTCGCGGTGCAACAGCCGCATCACGACACTTTCACCATACATGGTCGGGATGGTAGAAACCCGGATATCCAGATCCTGTCCCTGAACCCGCAAGTTGATACGGCCATCCTGGGGAAGACGCCGCTCGGCGATATCCAGGTTGGCCATGATCTTGACCCGCGAGATGACGGCTGGTCCCATCTGCTGGGTAGGCGAGGCTTCGTCACGCAATACACCATCAATGCGGTAACGAATTTTCAACTGGTTTTCAAATGGCTCGATGTGGATATCCGAGGCGCGGGCATCCACGGCACGCTGGATCAACTGGTTCACCAGCCGGATGACCGGCGCTTCGCTGGCCATATCCCGCAACTGCTCCACATCGTGCTCGGTAAAAGCATCGTGCTCAGCAGCATCCTGAGAGCCAGTCTTGTTCTGTTCATTGAGGTAAAGACGGGCAATGGCTTTTTGCAGATCTGACCCTACTGCCACACATGGCTGCACGTACAATCCGGAAGCCATGGTGATGGCCCGGATCGCATAGTTGTCAGTGGGGTCGGCCATTGCCAGTTCGAGTTGTTGTTCGTCCAGACTAACCGGTAGCACCTGCTGTTCTTTCAGGAAACGACCGGACAACTGCTCTTTGAGCAGGGCCTCATCAGGCAATTGAGCGTTTTTCAACAATCGCAGCCCTGTCACGTCTGACACCGCCTCCGCCATGGCCCGCTCGGAGACCATGCCCAGTCGGACCAGAAGTGTCACCAGTGACTCATTCTCGAGCTGCTCAGCCTTGACTCGTTTGGCACGGGCAAAATCCATTTCTTTGACGGCATTCGCAGCTAACAGATGAGCCTTCAAACGGGCTTCAAACTGATCAGTGCCGTCGTTTCCCACATCAAGGGTCACCTGAACATCTTCCATAAGTCATGAGTTCCGCAATAAAAACTGCCTAGTACAAATACTAGCAAAGTATGGCATATGCATGACGGAGTCTATTCCTCTCAGGGAGAGCCGTCGATAAACCAATAAAAAACCCCGCTAAGCGGGGTTTTTTATTGGTCAGTGGGATATGGATCAAACCTGTTCGATTTCAACCAACGTGCCACAAAAATCCTTGGGATGAAGAAACAGTACCGGTTTGCCGTGAGCGCCGATCTTTGGTTCACCATTACCCAGCACTCTGGCACCACTGGCCACCAGCTTGTCCCGGGCAGCCAGAATATCGTCAACTTCATAGCAGATATGATGCATGCCACCGTCGGCATTCTTTTCCAGGAACTTGGCTACCGGGGAGTTTTCACCGATAGGCAGCAGAAGTTCGATTTTAGTGTTGGGCAACTCAACGAAGACGACCCGCACGCCGTGCTCAGGCAAATCTGCGGGTGCTGAAACACTGGCACCCAGGGCGTCCCGGTAAGTGGCGACCGCTTTATCCAGGTCCGGCACAACAATGGCGACGTGGTTGAGTTTTCCTATCATGGGATTACCTATTGGATTCAGTTTTTTTCTTTCTACAAAGCGATGTTTCTACCAATCAGTGGCGGAAAGCATCGATCAATTTTTTGGCCGCCACCGTGGGGGGAATCTTGCCCTCCGTCACGGCTTGCTCGAGCGAAGCCACCAGCGCCTGTACGGATTCACTTTCTTTCAATTCCATCAGTAGCGTGTCGGCAGTTTCACTCCACATCCAGGCGCGAGCCTGAGCAGCACGACGAGCATTGATTTCACCTGCCTCGGTAAGCGCCTGACGATACTCTTCCACCGTCTGCCATACCTCATTAACACCCTTTCGCTTCAAGGCTGACAGCGGCTGCACCCGGACCTGCCAGTGGCGGCTGCGCGGATGCAGGAAATGCACTGCCATTTGATAATCAGCCACGGTACGGTTAGCTGCGGCCTGTTGGTCACCATCGGCCTTGTTCACCAGAATCAGGTCGGCCAGCTCCATAATGCCACGCTTGATACCCTGCAATTCATCGCCACCACCAGGTAGCAACAGTAACAGGAACATGTCAGTCATCTGGGCGACGGCCGTTTCGGACTGCCCAACTCCCACCGTCTCGACAATTATCACATCAAAGCCAGCTGCCTCGCAGAGCAGTAGTGTCTCCCTGGTGCGACGGGTCACGCCGCCCAGAGTTTGACCCGCAGGCGAGGGACGGATAAAGGCATCCGGGTTGCGGGACAAGGTTTCCATACGAGTCTTGTCACCGAGAATAGAACCGCCACTCAATGCTGAAGTGGGGTCCACAGCCAGCACGGCCACGCGGTGCCCCTGGCTAATCACATAATTGCCAAAGGATTCGATAAAGGTAGATTTACCTACCCCCGGCACGCCGGAAATACCCACCCGGATAGAATTACCGGTGTAGGGCATGATCAGCTCAAGCAACCGCGCCGTCAGCTCCCGGTGATCAGCTCTGGTGGATTCCACCAGAGTGATTCCCTTGGCCAAGGCACGTCGATCTCCGCGCCGAATGCGCTCGGCAAGTTCTTCCGGGGTCATATCCAAAGGTCATTCTCCGGTTTTAATGCTCAATTCAGGAGCCATTGTAACCGGCAAAAGACCGCTGCCAACCTGCACGCCATTCCGGTAAAACCATTACTCAAATTCAACGATCGGCTGGTCCACTTTCAGGCTGTCACCCACCTCAGCGGACACGACCTTGACCACGCCATCAGCCAAGGCTCGCAGGCTGTTTTCCATCTTCATGGCTTCGATCACCGCCAGCTCTTCACCCGCTTTCACCGTGTCGCCTTCTTTCACCTTCAACTTCACCAGCAGACCCGGCATCGGTGACAAGAGGAACTTGGACAGATCCGGCGGTTCTTTAACGAGCATGTACTGACTCAGTTCTGCGGTCTGAGGCGTGACCACAAAGACCTCTTTCTCGGCACCGCGGTGGAACATTTTGATCATCCAACCATCACGGTCCACCTGTATACAAACCTGTTTACCGTTGATGGCCGCCTTGAACAGCGGATCACCCAGTTTCCAGTCTGTTGCGACGGTGTATTCCTTGCCGTCCAGTAGAGCCACCACCGGCTCTACTGACGTATCCACCGACACGCTGTAATTGGGCTCGTCGTTATTGGTCATCACGATCCAATCATTGGAGGGGCTGTATTCATGGCTGGGCAGCTGGCCTGAAATCATCGCACAACGATCGCGGAATTTTTTGTTGATCACCGCAGCGGCGACCACACATATCGCCGGATCGTCCTGGGGTACCAGATCGGGACTGAAACCGTCGGGGTACTCCTCGGCAATAAAGTTGGTGGTCAGATGGCCGGCCGCAAAGCGAGGGTGCATCATCAATGCATTGAGGAAGCTGATATTGTGGCTCACTCCGCGGATGTAATAGGCGTCCAGGGCATCGACCATGCGCGAAGTCGCTTCTTCACGATCTTTACCATAGGTAATCAGCTTGGCGATCATCGGGTCATAGAACATGGAGACTTCGCCACCTTCATAGACACCAGTATCCACACGAACCCCTTCACCTTTCGGTGGGCTGTAGCGCACCAGGCGGCCAATAGAGGGCATAAAATTGCGGAACGGATCTTCAGCATAGACGCGTGTTTCCATCGCCCAACCAGTGAGCTTCACGTCGTCCTGGGTCAGCGGCAGTTTTTCACCCGCGGCGACTCGAATCATCAGTTCTACCAGATCCTGTCCTGTCACCAGCTCGGTAACAGGGTGCTCCACCTGCAGCCGGGTGTTCATTTCCAAGAAGTAGAAATTTCTGTTGGCGTCAGCGATAAATTCCACTGTACCCGCGGATTTATAATCCACCGCTTTCGCCAGCGCTACCGCTTGCTCACCCATGGCGCGGCGCACTTCCGGGGTCAGGAACGGTGATGGCGCTTCCTCAATCACTTTCTGGTGACGGCGCTGAATGGAGCACTCGCGCTCGCCCAGGTAGATGGTATTGCCATGGCTGTCAGCCATCACCTGAATCTCGATGTGACGAGGTTCCTGGATAAATTTCTCGATAAATACGCGGTCGTCGCCAAAACTGGAGCGGGCTTCGTTGGTGGCGCGCTCAAAACCATCGCGGCACTCTTCCTCATTCCATGCCACCCGCATGCCTTTACCACCGCCACCGGCCGAAGCTTTCAGCATCACCGGATAACCAATGCCATTGGAAATCTCCACAGCCTGATCGGCGTCGCGCACCACATCGGTATAGCCTGGAATGGTATTAACACCGGCTTTTTCAGCAATTAGCTTGGAGGTGATTTTGTCACCCATGGATTCGATGGCCCTGACGCCGGGGCCAATAAAGGCAATACCCGCTTCATCCAGTGCCTGGCAGAACAGCTTATTTTCGGACAGAAAACCGTAACCCGGGTGCACCGCATCGGCACCAGTCTCTTTGCAGGCGGCGATGATCTTGTCGATCACCAGATAGCTCTCTGCCGACGCTGATGGGCCTATATGAACGGCTTCGTCTGCCATGGTTACATGCAGGGCGTCGCGGTCAGCATCGGAGTAGACGGCCACAGTGCCAATACCCATGGCTTTGGCGGTACGGAATACACGGCAGGCGATCTCGCCCCGGTTTGCTACAAGAATCTTTTTAAACATAGTCTGATCTTCTTCGTGAAATTCTGTTGTCCAGTGGGTGCAATCAGTTCAATGGCCTTCGCTTAAAGCGGAATATTGCCGTGCTTGCGCCAAGGGTTCTCGATGTGCTTTTCACGCAACATTGACAGGGACCGCGCCACCCGTTTACGGGTGTGGTGCGGCATGATCACGTCGTCGATAAAACCGCGTTTGCCCGCA
>JBFICU010000006.1:0-16164 GCA_041581855.1 Porticoccus sp.
ATGCACGCCGACAATCATTTTGTGATTCGCCTGCGGCAACTTGAGGGCGATATTCCAGCCATGGAACAGCGCCTTGGCGTCATTGCTGCTCAGGGTGTCCCCAATTATTTCGGTGAGCAACGTTTTGGTCGTGAAGGTGGCAACCTGCTGGAAGCCGATCGCCAACTTAAATCCAGAGCGGCCGAGAGTCAGCAGAGAAGGCGCAAATCCCGGCAGCCTGCCAGCAGGGGAGGTATGTATTTATCCGCTGCCCGTGCGTATCTGTTTAATCTGGTATTGGCTGAACGAGTTCGTCAAGGAAGCTGGAATTTGTCTATGGACGGTGAAGTCGATCCCAGTGGGCCTTTGTGGGGACGCGGTAGAAGCCAGGCTCCGGAACAGGTTCGGGAACTGGAGTCCCGGGTGTTGCAGCCCTGGCAGGATTGGTGTCATGGCATGGAGTTCAGCGGTTTGTCCCAAGAGCGTCGGCCCCTGTTGCTAATGCCTGGCGAATTTAGCTGGCAGTGGCTCAATCAGCCTGAGACTGAGCAAGATGACCTGGAATTGTCTTTTTCATTACCGACCGGCTGTTTTGCCACCGCGCTATTGCGGGAAGTGGCTGAGCTGCAGCAACCGCGGGCCGTGGCGGAATGAAAGGGCTGTGGTATAGTTCGTTTTTCGTTTGACAGTAGGGGTCTGCAAGGGTGAATTCGATTGAGCTTGGCGGCATTGGTATGACCTCCCAGCGAACCCGTGAACGTCTCGTTCAGCGTCTTAAAGACCAGGGTATCAGCAGCCAGCGAGTGTTGGATGTGATGCGGATGACCCCTCGTCATTTATTTCTGGATGAAGCCCTTTCCCATCGCGCTTATGAGGATACTGCGCTCCCGATTGGTTACGGCCAGACACTTTCCCAACCTTATATCGTTGCGCTGATGACAGAGATATTGCTATCTCAAGGGCCGCGTAAAAAAGTGCTCGAAATTGGTTCTGGTTCCGGCTATCAGTCAGCTATCCTCGCGCAATTGGTGGGTCAGGTGTACAGTGTTGAGCGCATCAAGCCATTGATCGACAAGTCCCGGGAGCGCTTGCGGTTACTGGGTCTGCGAAATGTACGGTTTTCTCACAGTGATGGTGGTTTTGGTCTGCCGGAAAGTGCCCCCTACGATGGTATTCTTAGCGCGGCAGCTCCTAATGAAGTGCCTGAGGAGCTGCTCCATCAATTGGCTCCGGATGGTATTCTGGTGATCCCGGTGGGCCCCGGAGATGTTCAGGAACTGCGAGTCATAACCCGCCAGGGTGACAGTTACAATTTTGAAGAGCGCGTGGCTGAACAGGTGCGGTTCGTCCCCTTGCTCAGTGGCGTCGCTCGCTAAGTACACAGCGGCTTCTCATGGATGTTGTAAAACGCTGGCTGTTGTTATTTCTCAAGGGGATGGCGATGGGCGCCGCAGATGTGGTGCCCGGTGTATCCGGGGGCACGATTGCTTTTATCAGCGGTATCTATGAGGAACTGCTGGATTCGATTCGCTCCATCAATATCCGATCGCTAACATTGTTGATCAGTCATGGTCCGCGGGTGTTCTGGCAGGCCATCAATGGCAATTTTCTACTGGTATTATTTTCCGGCATCCTGTTAAGCATTGCTTCGTTAGCTAAGCTGGTCAGCCACCTGCTGCTTACACAGCCGATTCTGATTTGGTCTTTCTTTTTCGGCTTGATCGTCGCCTCCATTATTTACATTTTTCGGCAGTTGCCGCACCTGCGTTGGCACGAATGGGTGGCTTTGGGAATTGGCACTTTTATCGCTTTGACCATTTCCTTTGCAACGCCAGCCCAAGGTTCCGATGGACTGCTGGTGGTTTATTTATCTGGTGCTATCGCTATTTGCGCAATGATTCTGCCAGGCATCTCTGGCAGCTTTATTCTGCTGTTACTGGGGATGTATCCGGTGGTAATTGAAGCGGTGAGTGAATTCCACTGGCAGTTGCTACTGATGTTCCTTCTTGGCTGCGCATCGGGGTTGATGGCGTTTGCCCGCTTTCTGTCCTGGCTGTTGCACCGCTACCATTCAGTGACGATCGCATTGCTAACAGGTTTTTTGGTCGGATCGTTGTTGATTGTCTGGCCTTGGCGCGAAACATTGGAAGTGATGATTGACAGCCATGGGCGCGAAGTGGTGTTGTCTTCCCGATTGCTGCTGCCGACTGAATTTGGGCGCGTTACTGGACTCGATCCACGGACATTACTGGCGATCAGTTGTATGGCGGTTGGCTTGATTGTGGTGCTTGCTCTGGAATATCTTGGTGGGCAACGTAGGAAGCTCTGATGGCAGGGGTAAAGCGGGAAGGGGAGTGACTTTTTGTCAGTACAAATGTGCCGGGGATGCGTATTGCGATGGGTTGTCCTATGTGCCGGGCTGACACTTCTCTCTGCATGCCAGAGCCCCCCACCTGCTCCTATTGACCAGCGGCCGCCACCACCTAGTGAAAAAATCAATTACCATATTGTTTCTCGGGGTGAAACCCTGTTTGCCATTGCATGGCGCTACGAAAAGGACGCGAATAAGTTGGCCCTCGCCAATAGATTGACTCGGCCTTACACGATCTATGCTGGCCAACGTCTTACCCTGGATACCACTCATCTGCCAACGGTGCGCAGAACAGTGATACCTGAATCTAGATCGCCAGTCATTAGCCGACCCGCCAAACCGGCAGTTCAATCCCCGATTCAAGTGACTAAGCCGCCTCCGAAATCAACGGCATCATTGCCCTCAAATTGGCATTGGCAATGGCCCTCAGAAGGCCGGGTTACCAAAACATATAACAGTGACCAGCTGTTTAAAGGTGTGGATATCGAAAGCCACCCAGGACAGCCAGTGGTCGCTGCAGCGCCGGGTGTTGTTGTGTACGCTGGTGATGGCCTGAGGGGTTACGGGCAATTAATTATTGTCAAACACAGTGAGGTTTATCTCAGTGCGTACGCGCATTGCCGCAAGATCTTTGTTCGCGAGGGCCAGATGTTGACGGGCGGCAACAAGATTGCCGAGGTGGGCGGGGATCCAGCGAATACCAAACGCCTGTACTTCGAGATCCGTAAGGATGGTAAGCCAGTCAATCCCTTGAGTTTTCTGCCGAGACGCTGACAGCGAAGCGATATATTAGCAATGCTTACATGAGATAGTTTTGATGTTACATTAATTACAGCACAAGTGTGGGCATGCCTGATTACAGTATCCGGCAATGGTTGTTGTTTCTGTTTATAGATTTGGGAAGCTTCTATGTCAGATGAAATCGATAACGACTTTGACGATAACGATAATGATAATGTTGAAGATAAGCTTGAATTTGCTGATGACGATTCCTTAAATGCCATTGATGAGCCTGAAGAGGCTATAAAAGCATCAAAGGAAGAAAAAGTACTGGATGCAGCCAGCCTCTATCTGAAGGAGATTGGTTATGCGCCACTGCTAACCGCTGAGGAAGAGGTTTTCTTTGCCCGTAAAATTCACAAGGGTGATGAGGCCGCCCGGAAGCGCATGATTGAAAGCAATTTGCGGCTGGTGGTAAAAATAGCCCGCCGCTATGTGAATCGAGGTCTTACCCTACTCGATTTGATTGAAGAGGGTAACCTTGGTCTGATGCGGGCTGTGGAAAAGTTTGATCCCGAGCTGGGTTACCGGTTTTCCACTTATGCCACGTGGTGGATAAGGCAGTCCGTGGAACGTGCATTGATGAATCAGACCCGCACTATCCGCCTGCCAATCCATGTGGTGAAAGAACTCAATATCTATCTCAAAGCTTCCAGGCGTCTTGCACAAGAGCTGGATCACGATCCCACCGCTGAAGAAATTGCATTGTCTTTGGATAAAACCGTCGCTGATGTTTCACGCATGCTGCGTCTCAATGAGAGAGTGAGCTCTGTGGACGTTCCCATGGGCAAGGACGGCGATCGCATGCTGGTGGATACTTTGGCGGATGAGCACCCCAACGATCCCGAAGAGCTAGTGGAAGACGAGGATATGAACGCCGCTGTGGAGGACTGGTTGTCAGAGCTTACGGACAAGCAGCAGGAGGTGATTGCTCGCCGTTTTGGGCTCCATGGCCACGATGTAGCCACCTTGGAAGAGGTGGGGCGTGAGATCGGTCTGACTCGGGAGCGTGTGCGCCAGATTCAGGTTGAGGCACTGCGCCGCCTCAGGGCCATCTTGAAGAAACAGGGTCTAGATGGCCACATACTATTCGACGAGGGTTGACCAGTTAGTTGCTGGCGTTCTCTAGAAAACCAAGGTGTTTTTGTACCACTTGGAGGGTGGGCTTAAACAGTTTTGGGGTGGCGCAGACAATGTTGCCGTTGTTCATGTAATCTTCACCGCCGCTAAAATCGCTGACCAGCCCGCCGGCCTCCTTTACTAGTAACACTCCGGCAGCTATATCCCAGGGTTTCAGGTTCATTTCCCAGAAGGCATCATAACGGCCGGCAGCCATGTAGGCGAGGTCCAGTGATGCTACTCCCAGACGGCGGATACCCGACGATTGCTTCGCAAGGTCGGTCAGACAGGCCAGATAGGGTTCCATGTGGTCGATGGAGGGGCTATTAAAGGGTATCCCGGTGGCGATGATGGAGCCGGGCAATCCCACATGGCCAGAGACACGTATGCGGTGTCCATTGAGATAGGCTCCACGCCCACGACTGGCAGTAAATTCTTCCAGACGCATTGGGTCGAACACCACTGCGTGCTCCAGTCTGCCTTTGAAGCGGCAGCCAATGGATACGGCAAAGTGGGGAATACCATGAATGAAATTAGTTGTGCCATCCAATGGGTCAATGATCCATTGATAGTCGTTATTTTCCCCTTCAAGAAGACCGGATTCTTCGCCGATGATGGTGTGATCCGGGTAAGCCTTGCGCAGGTGATAAATGATTTCCTTCTCGGCGGCCCGGTCGGTTTCCGTCACAAAATCGTTGCGGCCCTTTTCATCTATCTTGATCAGGTCACTTCGCTCCGTGGCCCGAGCAATAATTTCCCCGGCTTTGCGGGCGGCGCGTAGTGCGATATTGACCATTGGTTCCATTGCGAGCTGTTCCACTGTGGCGAAAGCGCGGCATTGTAGCAGAGTGGGGGAGTTTGATGGGAGTGGAAAACCATGATTTCAGCTGTTCTTCCTGATAGAATTCGCGCCCTTTAGCGTTACTGGTTAATGTCCTCTGCATCCGTCTGGGGATGATGTTTGAGTTTTTTCCATGGGAGTCTGGTTTGAGCTTGTAGATGCCGACCAGCAAGAGATTCCGCCCTCGTCGCCAATCTGATACGTGAGAAAGTCGTGTTTGAAAACATTCGCATAGTACTGGTTAACACTTCCCATCCTGGCAATATCGGTGGTGCTGCACGAGCCATGAAGAATATGGGCCTGTCTCGTCTTTATCTGGTTGCTCCCAAAGAGTACCCCGCTGACCGTGCTGTCTGGCGCGCAGCCAATGCGTTGGATGTGCTTGATAATGCGGTAGTCGTAGATACTCTGGATGAAGCGATTGGTGAGTGTGCTTTGGTGGTGGGTACCAGCGCCAGGGATCGTCGTATTCCCTGGCCTCTACTCAATCCGCGTGAATGTGGCGAGCGTGTCTGGCAGGAATCCGACAGTCATGAGGTGGCGATTATATTTGGTCGCGAGGATCGTGGGCTGACTAATGATGAGCTGCACAAATGTACTTATCATGTGCATATCCCCTCCAATCCTGAATACAGCTCGCTGAATCTGGCAGCTGCAGTGCAGGTGCTTTGCTACGAAGTTCGTATGGCTTCCTTGGGCGATGCTGGAGGACTCATTCCGGCGATAACGGATTGGGATGTCCCGCCAGCGCGCGCTGAAGATCTTGAAATGTATTTTCAGCATCTGGAGCAGGCTTTGGTGGACATTGGTTTTCATGATCGGGATAACCCGCGTCAGACGATGGCCAGATTGCGGCGTTTATACAGTCGTATTCGTTTGGATGAAATGGAGTTGTCCATTCTGCGTGGCGTGCTGACAGCAATACAGAATTTTGCTTTTAAAATGAAGAAGCTGACAGAGTCGCCTGTAAAGAAGTGATCAATGCCAGGTAAAACCTACTAAATAAGTATGGTATTTACTTGACTAAAATAGTCGGTCTTTGCATAATACCTCATAGTTATTTTGATTAATAAAACACGATGAGAGTAACGCTATGCGTCTGACAACTCGAGGTCGTTACGCGGTCACAGCCATGCTGGACCTGGCGCTTCACGGCGCCGATGGACCGATTAGCCTGGCCGATATATCCCAGCGTCAGGAGATATCCCTGTCCTATCTGGAACAATTGTTTGCCAAGTTGCGCCAGAATGAGTTGGTGACCAGTGTACGTGGGCCGGGTGGTGGTTACCGTTTGGCGCGTTCGGGCGAGTCTATTAATGTTGCTGAAATCATTGATGCAGTCAATGAATCCATTGACGCGACTAGCTGCAGTGGTAAAGGAAATTGTCAGAGCGGTGGTGTATGTCTTACCCATCATCTGTGGGATGACCTCAGCCAACAGATTCATCGCTTTCTCAGTGGTATTTCGTTGGACAGTTTGGTGCATCAACAGGAAGTGCGTCTGGTGGTCTTGCGCCAGGCTGAAGAAAGTGAAATGAGTTAGTCGTTGAAGAGATTTACCAGGAGTAACTGAATGAAACTGCCGATTTATCTGGACTATTCTGCAACGACCCCAGTTGATCCCCGGGTCGCTGCCAAAATGGCGGAATGTCTCACCGCAGATGGCAATTTCGGCAATCCGGCATCACGCTCCCATCCTTTCGGCTGGCGTGCTGAAGCGGCTGTTGAAGATGCCCGCGAACAAGTGGCGGCGCTTCTGAATGCCGATCCTCGGGAAATCGTCTGGACATCTGGTGCTACCGAAGCGGATAACCTGGCGATCAAGGGTTGTGTGCACTTCAATCAGAAGAAAGGCAAACACATTATTACCTCAAAAATTGAGCACAAAGCTGTGCTGGATACCTGTCGCCAGTTAGAGCGGGAAGGTTTCGAGGTTACTTACCTAACCCCGGATGCCGATGGCTTGATTCAGCCGCAGGCCGTTGCCGATGCTATTCGCGAAGACACTACGTTGGTCTCGCTGATGCATGTCAACAATGAGATCGGAATGATTAATGACATTGGCGCTATTGGTGAAATCTGCCGTGATCGCAAGGTCTTTTTTCATGTGGATGCCGCCCAAAGCGCCGGTAAAGTCGAGATCGATCTGGATGTGATGAAGGTGGACATGATGTCTCTGTCTGCCCATAAAATTTATGGCCCAAAAGGAATCGGTGCGCTCTATGTGCGCCGTAAACCTCGGGTACGCATCGAGGCACAGATGCATGGTGGTGGCCACGAGCGCGGTATGCGTTCCGGTACACTGCCCACCCACCAGATTGTCGGCATGGGTGAAGCCTTCCGTATTGCCCGGAAGGAAATGGCAGAAGAAAATCAGCGGGTATTGGCGCTGCGAAACCGCTTGTGGAATGGCGTCTCCGACATGGAAGCGGTGCACCTGAACGGTTCCCTGACACAGCGGGTAGCGGGCAATCTGAATGTCAGCTTCGCCTATGTCGAAGGAGAGTCGCTGATCATGGCGCTAAAAGATCTGGCGGTGTCTTCTGGTTCTGCCTGTACTTCTGCCAGCCTGGAACCCTCTTATGTATTGAGGGCGTTAGGGCTGGACGACGAGCTGGCGCACAGCTCCATACGCTTCTCTATTGGCCGTTTTACCACCGCTGAGGAGATCGACTATGCCATTTCCCGGGTGCGTGAAGCGGTGACTAAGCTGCGCGAGTTGTCCCCGTTGTGGGATATGTACAAAGACGGCATCGACATCAGTCAAGTCGAATGGGCCGCCCACTAAGGTTGAGGAATTGAGTTATGTCTTACAGTGAGAAAGTGCTCGAGCATTACGAACACCCCCGCAATGTCGGCAAGCTGGATGACAAATCCAGTAATGTCGGCACGGGAATGGTAGGTGCGCCCGCCTGTGGCGATGTGATGCGCCTGCAAATTCAGGTTAATGATCAGGGTATTATTGAGGACGCCAAGTTCAAAACTTATGGTTGCGGTTCCGCCATTGCCTCCAGTTCACTACTGACCGAGTGGGTTAAGGGTAAAACGCTGGAGCAGGCCTCCCAGATTAAGAATACCGAGATTGCCGAAGAGCTGGCGCTACCACCGGTGAAAATTCACTGTTCAGTACTGGCGGAAGACGCAATTAAGGCTGCGGTTCGAGATGTTCGTCACAAGCGTGGTGAGCAGACCGATTAACGAATACTGAACGAGACGAGATCAGGAGAGAAATAATGGCAATCACCATGACCCAAGCCGCTGAGCAGCATATCCTTAGACACCTTGCTCATCGGGGACACGGTATTGGTATTCGCCTCGGCGTTAAAACTACCGGCTGTTCCGGTTTGTCCTATGTGCTCGAATTCGTCGATGATCAAAACCCCGATGATGAAGTGTTCAACTGCGGTGATGCCAAGCTGTTTATCGACCCCAAAAGTCTAGCCTACCTGAATGGCACGGAGTTGGATTTTGTTAAGGAAGGCCTTAATGAAGGTTTCCAGTTTAACAATCCTAACGTGAAGGAAGAGTGCGGCTGTGGCGAGAGTTTTCACATCTAACGCTTTATGGCTGCAGGCAGGACCTGCTTCTGAATTCATCTCCCTCAGACGGAGCAGTTTTCCGTGGATATCACCAGCAATTATTTTGAAATATTCGGTTTGCCCGTTGGTTATGAGGTCGATCTAAACCTGTTGGCAGAGCGTTATCGCGGCCTTCAGCGCCAGTTCCATCCGGACAAATATGCGGATAAGCCTGCCCGTGAGCAGCGCCTCGCTGAGCAGTATGCCTCCCTCCTCAATCAAGCCTATGGTGAATTGAAGTCGCCTCTGCAACGAGCGCAGTATCTCCTGTTCCTGCAGGGGATTGAGGCGGCCGGGGATGCGACCATTACTCGTGATCCATCTTTTTTGATGGAGCAAATGGTGTTGCGGGAGGCGCTTTCAGAGGTGCGGGATGCTGCCGATCCCTTTGATGCTCTGGCACAGATTGCTGATGACGCATCAGGTCATTACCTGGAGCTGCAAAAGCGATTCTCGGAATATATGAATTCAGATCAGATACAAGATGCGCTGGAAACAGTGGCTAAAATGCAGTTTTTCAGCAAGCTCCTGAAAGAAGTAAAGGCGCTTGAACATGAGCTAGACGAATAATGGGTGGTAAGTCCTAGTGGTTTTATTGCAGATATCCGAGCCGGGCCAGTCACCGGAGCCCCACCAGCGTCGCCGAGCTGTAGGCATTGACCTGGGGACGACCAATTCACTGGTGGCAACGGTCAGAAGTGGTACGCCAGAAACGCTGCCGGACGCTAAAGACCGTCACCTGTTGCCCTCGGTTGTGCACTATGCCGCCGATGGCACTGTTACGGTAGGTCACGCAGCCCAGTCATGGGCAACAGAAGATACCTTAAACACCCTGGCCTCAATCAAACGTTTTATGGGGCGCGGCACGTCTGATGTGAAAACCTTGGGTAGCCAGTTACCCTATGAGTTGGTTGCCGGTGAGAGTGGCATGCCTAATTTTCGCACGGTTGCCGGTGATGTCAGTCCAGTTGCAGCCTCAGCAGAAATTCTCCGGGTGCTTTCTGATCGAGCCGAAGCCGCACTTGATGGCCCTCTTGATGGCGCCGTAATCACGGTGCCAGCCTATTTTGACGAAGCTCAGCGTCAGGCGACCAAGGACGCCGCCACCCTGGCCGGGATTAAAGTATTGCGGTTGCTCAACGAGCCTACCGCAGCGGCAGTTGCCTATGGTCTGGATCAGGGCGGGGAGGGCATTATCGCCGTCTATGACCTTGGTGGTGGCACGTTTGATATATCCATTCTGCGATTGTCTCACGGGGTGTTTGAAGTGCTGGCAACCGGTGGTGATTCGGCACTGGGAGGTGACGATTTTGATCATGCTATCGCTGAGTGGTGTTGTGAGCAGGCAGGTTTGGGTACAAATTTAGATCCTCGTCAACAGCGGCAATTGATGGCGGCTGCACGCCAGGCTAAAGAGGCCCTGGCTGACCAGGCAGAGGTTGATGTGTCTGTGGCTGGTTGGCAAGGTCGACTGGGCAGAGATACTCTGAAGAATCTGGTCGATCCGCTGATCGAAAAAACGCTGAGAGCTTGCCGGCGAACCCTTCGAGACGCTGAACTCACGACCAAAGATGTTGGTGCCGTGGTGATGGTGGGCGGCTCTACACGCATGCTACGTGTCAGGGAGCTGGTTGCTGAAACTTTCGCCCGGGAACCCCTTGTTAATATAGATCCCGACCGTGTTGTCGCTATAGGTGCGGCGATTCAGGCTGATGTGCTGGTGGGCAATAAGCCCGGTGACGAGATGCTGCTGTTGGATGTCATTCCCCTGTCCTTGGGGCTTGAGACCATGGGAGGTTTGATGGAAAAAATCATTCATCGTAATACCACCATTCCGGTTGCCAAGGCCCAGGATTTCACTACCTATAAAGATGGGCAGACAGCGATGGCCATCCACGTTTTGCAAGGTGAGCGCGAGTTAATTTCCGACTGCCGTTCCCTGGCACGTTTTGAGTTGCGAGGCATTCCGCCGATGGTCGCGGGCGCAGCAAAAATTCGAGTCAAGTTCCAGGTGGACGCTGATGGCTTGCTCAACGTGTCCGCAAAGGAGCTGAACAGCGGTGTTGAGGCACATATTGAGGTGAAGCCGTCTTATGGTCTGAACGATGAGGAGGTCACTCGGATGCTGAGAGAATCCTACACCCATGCCCGGGATGACATGCAATTACGAGCTCTGAGAGAACAGCAGGTCGAGGCTGATCGACTCTATGAAGACCTGAGTTCGGCTATGTCCCAGGATGGTCGGGCATTGCTCGATGACAAAGAATACCATTGCCTGGAAGTGGCCTTGGCCGATCTCAAACAGGTGCGTGATAGCAGCAGTCATCGGGAAATTGCCAAGCATATTGAGATGGTTTCGAAAACCAGCGAGGAATTTGCTGCCCGGAGAATGAACGCCAGTATTAAAAAGGCGCTGGCAGGCCACAGTCTTGACGAGCTTGATAAGGACATTTGATATGCCCAAAATCGTCTTTCTGCCCCACGAAACCATTTGCCCGGAAGGGGCCGTCATCGAAGTGAAGTCGGGTGAGACCATCTGTGAGGTGGCACTTCGTAACGATATCGAAATAGAGCATGCCTGTGAAATGTCCTGTGCCTGTACCACATGTCATGTCTACATTCGTGAAG
Source organism: Porticoccus sp. (assembly GCA_041581855.1). Lineage (GTDB taxonomy): Bacteria > Pseudomonadota > Gammaproteobacteria > Pseudomonadales > Porticoccaceae > Porticoccus. The sequence continues at coordinate 11,297 of JBFICU010000006.1, forward strand.
GGTTTGACTCTCTTGAAGAAGCCGATGAGCTGGAGGAGGACTACCTGGACAAAGCTTGGGGGGTCGATCCCGATTCCCGTTTAAGCTGTCAGGCAGTTGTTGCCGATGAAGATCTAGTCGTTGAAATACCCAAATACACCATCAATATGGTGTCTGAAAAACATTGACCGGAATATAACCATGACCCTCAAATGGACCGATGTGCTGGATCTCGCGATTGAGTTATCAGAGACTCATCCGGATGTGGATCCCCGTTACGTAAATTTTGTTGATTTGCGCAATTGGGTGTTGGCATTAGAGGATTTTGATGACGATCCGCAGCATTGTGGAGAAAAGATCCTCGAAGCTATCCAGATGGCATGGATTGAAGAACTCGATTAGAATGGTGCGCAGAATAAATCTTGGCTAAGGGGTATGGATGAGCTCTAAAGAAGAGCTTTATAAAGTGCTGGTTGAATCAGTACCCTACGGCACTCTTTTCTTTGCCTACGGCGTCTGTGTCGACGCCAATCAAAACGCCCTAAAACTACTTGGCTGTGAGTTGAAGCAGCTGATAGGTGCATCCCTGGATAGCATTACCGGTGATGAGTCCACTGCCCTGGTAGACCTGAAGCTGCAACTGAAAAAAGCCCTGCGGGATCGCCGTGAGCGTATTAGTTGGACATATCCTGGTGATGGCTTTGACGGTCCCATTGACGTTGCGGTGGTGTATGTGTCGGACGATGGCAAGGAGCTGGTGGTTACACTCAATAGCCAGCTTGCCGCGGGAGATTTCTCTTCAACTGCATCCATAGATTCAAGGCAGCAAGTTGATGCTTCAGCGCATACTGAAGAGGATGCCCCTGCAGATAAAAATCAACGGCGCCAACGTAAACCGTCTATTCAGCGAGAATCACCAGGTAGTGATGAAGTCATCGTCGTAGATGATGGCCAAATCGTCGCCGACCGCAGGGTATCCGATCGGCGACTCAACAAGGGCTCCGACCACTATTTTGATGGTTTGACCAGCCTTCCGAATCGCCAGATGCTGGCAGAGTCTCTTAACGACTTTCTTGAAGAACATCATGACCAGCCGGTTTGCGCAGCAGTGATGATGCTGGATCTGGATCATTTCAAGGATATCAATGATTCCTGGGGGCACACTGTCGGTGACCAGGTCATCAAAAAAATAGGGCAGGCGCTGTCTACTTTGGTTGGCGGTGAGAATATGCTGGCCAGAATGAGTGGTGATGAATTCGTACTATTCATTCCCGAACTGTCTGGGGATGTCTCCAAAGCTGCCTGGGATGCTCAAGCCATTGCGGAGAAACTAGGCGAAGCAGTCGCGAGTCCGGTCTTTCTCGATGGGCACGAAGTGATTCTTACTGCGAGTATTGGCATCGCTTTGCTCACTGATGCCACACTTACTGCGGATCGAGTGCTGCAGTATGCCGACACGGCTATGTACGAAGCAAAGCGCAAGGGACGTAACAGTATTGCCTTTTTTGATCCGAGTATCACCGAAAAGGCACAACGCCAGATCGGCATGAATACCCGTCTGCGCAAGGCCATGGATAACCACGAATTTGTGCTGTATATCCAGCCACAGATCTCTGTGGAAACCGGCCAGCTCCTTGGCGGAGAAGCGTTGTTACGTTGGATGAACTCAGACAAAATCACCAATATGCCATCGGAGTTTATTCCAGTGCTTGAGTCCTCCGGTCTGATTGTGGACGTGGGGCGTTGGGTGATTCGGACGTCCTGCGAGTACATTCGCAATTTTATTGACCTGGGCATCTGGCAGGACCATATGCGCTTGGGGATCAATATCAGCCCGCGTCAGTTCCGTGATCCACAGTTGCTGGACATTGTTCAGCACAGCATGAGCAGCTACAACATTGATCCCAGATTCCTCAATTTCGAAGTGACGGAAAGCCTGGTGATTGAAGATGTGGAGGAGGCGATCAAGAAGATGGAGGCAATCAAAGCGTTGGGCTCAATGTTCTCCATCGACGATTTTGGTATCGGCTACTCCTCCATGATTTATCTGAAACGGCTGCCTTTCGATCAGCTCAAAATTGATCGTGAATTTATTCGCAATATTCATCGCGACCCCGAAAGCAGGGGTATTGTCGAAGCCATTATGGCTGTATCAAAACAGTATGGCCTGCAAGTGACCGCGGAAGGCGTGGAAAACCAGGAAGCCCTGGATATCCTCCGTGAACTCGGTTGCCACTCATACCAGGGTGCACACTTCAGCATGCCTGTCCCCTGTGAGCGATTTACCAAATTGTTGGCTGCCTGATCGAAAGTCGTTGGCGGAAATGGCCTTGACTATTCCTTGTAACCCATTGTATCGGGCAGTAAAATGCCCCCCTTTTGACGCGGTGGATTCAGCCCAAGACAGGCATGGTTCACCGGGTTGTGCAAATATCCCCACTGGAGACCATTAATGGCTATTGAACGTACCCTTTCTATCATCAAGCCCGACGCAGTTGCTAAAAATGTTATCGGCAAAATCTACAGCCGTTTTGAAGAGGCCGGGCTGAAAATTGTAGCGGCAAAAATGCTGCACCTTTCTGATGAGAAAGCTGGCGGTTTTTACGCAGAACACAAAGAGCGCCCGTTTTATGGCGACCTGGTTGGCTTCATGACCTCCGGTCCGGTAATGGTTCAGGTGCTGGAAGGCGAGAATGCCGTTGCAGTTAACCGCGAACTGATGGGTGCCACCAACCCGAAGGAAGCGGCTGCCGGTAGCATTCGTGCCGATTTTGCTGAATCAATTGATGCAAATGCTGTCCATGGTTCTGATTCTGCTACTTCTGCAGGTCGGGAAGTGGCGTATTTTTTTGCTGAAGATGAAATCTGCCCCCGGTAACTTATGCCGAAATTTATGTTGCTACTAACAGCTGCCAAGCGGGAAACCCAATGACCGCAATAAGTGCTGATATCAATCAGGCAGAGGAGCCCCAGCAGGAGAAAGTAAACCTGCTGGGGCTTTCTGCTGAAAAACTGGTGGAGTTTTTTGCCGTGTTGGGCGAAAAGCCGTTTCGTGCTACCCAGCTGCTGAAATGGATTCATCAGCTCGGAGTGGATGATTTCGAGCAGATGACAAACCTGTCGAAATCCTTGCGCCAGCAGCTTAAGGATAAGGCTGAAATCAGGGCTCCGGAAGTGGTGTCCCTACACGATTCCGCAGATGGCACACGCAAATGGATAATCCGGGTAACAGGCGGCAGTTGTATTGAAACCGTTTTTATCCCGGAGAAAGACCGCGGCACACTCTGTGTTTCATCACAGGTGGGTTGTTCACTTGACTGCAGTTTCTGCGCCACGGGCAAACAGGGTTTCAATCGCGATTTGACGGCGGCCGAAATCATTGGCCAGGTGTGGATTGCCGCCAAGTCCTTTGGCTCCCTCGGCGTGGGTGCAGATCGTGTTGTCAGCAATGTGGTGATGATGGGCATGGGTGAACCACTGCTGAATTTTGATAATGTGGTCGATGCCATGTCGTTGATGTTGCACGATTGCGCCTATGGCCTATCCAAGCGCCGGGTCACTCTCAGTACGTCTGGTGTGGTGCCAGCGCTGGATCGATTGGGTGATGTGACAGATGTTTCATTGGCGATCTCTTTACATGCGCCTAATGATAAATTGCGGGATGAGCTGGTCCCAATTAACCGCAAATACCCGATTGCCATGTTGCTTGAATCCGCCCGTCGTTACTTGGATAAAATGCCCGATACCCATCGCAAAATTACGGTTGAATACACGTTGATGGATCAGATCAATGACCGGGATGAACACGCTCGCGAGTTGGCCAAGCTGCTTAAAGATATTCCCTGTAAGATCAACCTGATTCCGTTCAATCCGTTCGCCCAGTCTGATTACCGGCGGGTGACTAACACCGCGTTGAATCGTTTTCGGGATATTCTCCACAAAGAAGGCTACACCGTGACAGTCCGCACCACTCGCGGTGACGATATCGCTGCCGCCTGCGGGCAACTGGCAGGCACAGTGAATGACAAAACGCGGCGTAGCGAACGTTACCAGCGTCAGGCCGAGGAAACCCCCATCAGATTTGTGGGTTAATAATTGGCTTGCCCACACCAACGGAGAAGGAAGAATGAAACAGCGGTTAGTACCAGGTCTCATTGCCTTGTTGTTATCGATTGTGATGATGGCTGGGTGTACCAGTACAACCACGACTAATGGTGTCGCTAATGCTTCTGTGGATAAAGATAAAGCATTGGAAAACCGCTTACAGCTGGCCCTTGGTTATATGGCTCAGGGAGATCGAGAAAAGGCTCGTCAGCATCTCGATAAAGCTATGGAAATCGACAGCCGTTCCCCTGAAGTACATGACGTTTGGGCACTTTTGTACCAGCAGGAAATGGAGTTAACCGAAGCTGAGGCGCATTATAAAAAAGCCTTTAGCTATGATCCTACCTTTACCCGTGGACGAAACAACTACGGTATGTTTTTGTTACGTCAGGAGCGTTATGAGGAAGCTTACCAGCAGTTTGTTATAGGCTCGGAGGACTTGGCCTACCCAAAACGTGGGGAAATCTTCCTCAAAGCAGGTATGACGGCGGTAAAACTTAATAAACTGGCCGAAGCAGAAGAGGCCTTGCAAAAGGCGGTGGTGCTGGAACCACGGTTGTCGCAATCCTATCTGGAATTGGCCGATATTGCCTACCAACGTGGCGATTACCAGCAAGCGAGACTGATGCTGGAAAAATACAATGAAAGTCGGCGCAGACCGACTCCCAGGGGGCTTTGGCTGGGGGTAAGACTGGAAAATCAACTTGGCAACAAGGATGCGGAAGCGAGCCAGGGTTTGGCGTTGAGGAACTTGTTCCCCAATTCCCGCGAAAACCAGGAATATC
>JBFICU010000007.1:0-15924 GCA_041581855.1 Porticoccus sp.
CACTTCTTCGTCGAGTTTTTTCGGCAGAACTTCTACACGCAACAGGTCCCGCTGAGTATCGGCATCGCAATCGGCGAACTTCTGCAGAAACAGGTGAATCTGCGCCAGTACCTGGTTGGCAAAGGAGCCGTCCATGATGCGACTGGGGTGACCGGTGGCGTTGCCGAGGTTCACCAGACGACCCTCGGACAGTAACAATAGGTGGTCATTGGCATCACGGTTGCGGTACACCTTGTGCACCTGGGGTTTGATTTCTTCCCATTGCCAGGTCTTGCGCATAAAAGCGGTATCGATTTCGTTGTCGAAATGGCCGATGTTGCAGACTACGCAGCCGGATTTAAGGGCGGCAAGAATGGCTGAATCACAGACGTTGTAGTTGCCGGTGCAAGTGACCAACAGATCGGTATTGGCCAGCAGAGCCGTGTCGACAGCATTGTTGGGGTCGCCGTCAACATAAGGTGAAACCACTTCATAGCCGTCCATACAGGCTTGCATGGCGCAGATTGGATCGATTTCCGTAACCTTGACGATCATGCCTTCCTGGCGCAGGGACTGTGCCGAGCCCTTGCCCACATCGCCATATCCGACTACCAGGGCTTTCTTCCCTGACAGCAGGTGGTCCGTGGCACGTTTGATGGCGTCGTTGAGGCTGTGACGGCAGCCGTACTTGTTGTCATTTTTTGACTTGGTGACCGAGTCGTTGACGTTGATTGCCGGCACTTTCAGTTCGCCCTTCTTCAACATTTCGTATAGGCGATGCACGCCCGTGGTGGTTTCCTCGGTGATGCCGTGTACGCGCGCCAAGACTTCGGGGTATTTTTCGTGCAGCATGGCGGTCAGATCGCCGCCGTCATCCAGCACCATGTTGGCATCCCAGGGCTTGCCGTCCTTGAGAATCTGCTGCTCCAGGCACCAGTCATATTCCTCTTCGCTCTCGCCTTTCCAGGCAAAAACGGGGGTGCCGCTGGCGGCAATAGCTGCAGCGGCGTGATCCTGGGTGGAGAAAATGTTGCAAGACGTCCAGCGCACTTCGGCGCCGAGGGCTTCCAGCGTCTGAATCAGTACAGCGGTCTGGATGGTCATGTGAATACAGCCAAGGATCCTGGCACCTGCCAGAGGTTGCTCTTCCCGGTATTTTTCACGCAATGCCATCAGTGCCGGCATTTCGGTTTCGGCAATGCTAATTTCACGAAAGCCCCATTCGGCGAGGCTGATATCGGCAACTTTGTAGTCTTTCATGGTGGTCATACTGGTATTCCTTTCGCTTTTTCGGTTACAGCGCTGCGCTGAGCTCTGCGGCTTTGTCAGTTTTTTCCCAGGTGAAGTTTTCCAGTTCGCGACCGAAGTGACCGTAGCTGGCAGTGGGGCGATAAATGGGGCGTTTCAGGTCGAGCATGTCAATCAGTCCGCGGGGGCGCAGGTCAAAATGCTGCTGCACCAGAGCGGCGATCTCGTCGTCGCTCAACTTGCCGGTGCCGAAACTGTTGACACTGATCGAGGTGGGTTCGGCCACGCCGATGGCGTAGGAAATCTGGATTTCACATCGGTCAGCCAGCCCAGCAGCGACGATATTCTTTGCCACATAGCGACCGGCATAGGCAGCGGAGCGATCCACCTTGGAGGGGTCTTTGCCGGAGAAGGCACCGCCGCCATGGTGAGCCATGCCGCCATAGGTATCGACGATAATCTTGCGACCGGTGAGTCCGCAATCACCCATTGGACCGCCGATGATGAACTGTCCGGTAGGGTTGATGTGGTATTGGGTATTTGCGTGCAGCCATTCTTCGGGTAGCACGTGTTTAATAATTTCCTCCCGTACGGCCTCCTTCAAATCGGACTGGGAAATATTGGGCGAGTGCTGAGTGGAAAGCACTACCGCATCCACGGCGACCGGCTTGCCATCGGCATAGCGTAGCGTTACCTGGCTCTTGGCGTCCGGGCGCAGCCAGGGCAGCACACCATTCTTACGCAAATGGGCCTGGCGCTCTACCAGCCGGTGAGCATAAAAGATGGGTGCAGGCATCAGCACCTCGGTTTCATTGCTGGCATAGCCGAACATCAGGCCCTGGTCGCCGGCACCGAGGTCTTTGGCCTCACCTTCATCGACACCCATGGCGATATCGCCGGACTGTTTGCCGATGGCGTTCAGTACTGCACAGGATGCCCCGTCAAAGCCGACCTCGGAACTGTCGTAACCAATGTCGAGAATCACGCCGCGGACGATGTCTTCCAGGTCAACATAGGTATTGGTGCGCACCTCTCCGGCAATAATGGCCATGCCGGTTTTCACCATGGTCTCTACCGCCACACGGGAGTGGGGGTCATCTTTGAGAATGGCATCCAGCACGGCATCAGAAATCTGGTCGGCCATTTTGTCCGGGTGGCCTTCGGAGACAGATTCCGAGGTAAAAATACTGTAAGTGGACATAGTCGGTGGTTCCTGTCATCAATCATCAAGGAGATGTCGGCGCTGATCAGCCGCGGTTAAGGGTTTAAAAAATTGTCGCAACTGGATCTGAAAACCGTTGCGTTGGGCCAGAAAGAGGCTTTCGCCAACGCGAAGGCCCGCCGCTTCAGCCCAGTAGCTGAGGTCGTCCGGGTCAAAGCCTAGCCACAAATCGCCACAGGATTCGCGCGCCCAGCTTTGGTCGTGGTGGCACAGTTCCGTCACCAGGAGGGCGGCGCCAGGGCTCAGAAGTTTGGCCAGATCGGCAAAAATCTGTGCCGGATCCGGGGTGTGGTGCAGCACCATGTTGAGGGTGATACAGTCAGCGGAAAGTCGCTGTGCCAAGGCCAGCTCGGTATCACCGTGAATGAGCTGTACATTATCCAGTTGTTGTTCGTCGAGCAGTTGCCGGGATCGGTTGAGCATTTCCGCCGAGGAATCCAGTGCGATAACCTGCTGGAATCGCTGGGACAGCGCCGGCAAAAAGCCTCCTTCACCGGGACCCACTTCCAGGGCGAGTCGACGGCTACAGGGTGTGGCATCGAGAAACTCGGTGACCGGCTCGCCGTACTGGTCGAAGCTGGCAATCAAGTCCTGATTCATCCTGAAGCGGTCAGCATTCTGCTGAAAAAAGTTTCTCGAAGCCTCGGTCCGCTCCCGGTTCACCGCATGGATGCGTTGCACAACGGGCGCAGAAAGGCTCAGTTGGTCAATGGAGTAAAACAGGCTGCGCTGAAGTTCTTGAAGGCTGGGCTCTTCCGGTGCCGGGGCGCGGCGGTAGAAAATACTATTTCCTTCACGGCGTGTGGCCGCCAGACCGGATTTGGCGAGAATCTTCAGGTGATGGCTCATGCCTGACTGGCCCATATCAAAAATCTGGCTCAGCTCCAGCACGCCATAGGCGTTGTGGCGCAGCACCCGCAGGATTTCAAGGCGCAGAGGATCTCCGGCTGCCTTACAAAAAGCAGCCAGCTCATCACTGTCAGTTCGAGGGGCGGGGGTGCCCATTTGGCGGAGTGCAACTGTCATAACGGCGGACTTTAGCACAGCATCATATCTATATCAAAAAACTTTGATATAGATAAAGGCGCCCAATGGTTGTTTACTGGGCAGCGCGAGTACGAGAAAATAGCGCCCCTTTTTTCAAACCCCCGACCTACCCTGCAGGAGCTAGTCCCCGATGCCTTCCAGACGTGATCTCGCCAACGCGATTCGTGCACTCAGTATGGACGCTGTGCAACAAGCCAACAGCGGCCACCCCGGTGCGCCCATGGGAATGGCCGATATTGCCGAAGTGCTGTGGAATGATTATCTGGTCCACAACCCCTCTGATCCTGCCTGGGCCAATCGCGACCGGTTCGTGCTGTCCAATGGTCACGGCTCCATGTTGCTGTATTCCCTGCTACACCTGACCGGCTATGACTTGCCCCTCGAAGAACTCAAACACTTCCGCCAGTTGCACTCCCGTACCCCCGGTCACCCGGAGTATGGCTATGCGCCGGGAGTGGAAACCACTACCGGACCTCTGGGACAGGGCATCAGCAACGCAGTCGGTATGGCGCTGGCAGAGAAAGTGCTGGCCTCACAGTTCAACCGCCCCGGTCACGAGATTGTGGACCATTACACCTACGCATTTCTGGGGGATGGCTGCCTGATGGAGGGGATTTCCCACGAAAGCTGTTCTTTTGCCGGCACTCAGAAACTCGGTAAGCTCATCGCTTTCTATGATGACAACGGTATTTCCATCGATGGAGAAGTGGAAGGCTGGTTTACCGATAACACCCCAGGTCGTTTTGAAGCCTATGGTTGGCAGGTGATCCCCAATGTGGACGGACACGATCCGGCTGCGATCAAGGCGGCTATAGAAGTGGCGCGTCTCGAAACCGTAAAACCCACACTGATCTGTTGCAAGACTATTATTGGTTTCGGCTCTCCCAATAAGCAGGGCAAGGAAGAATGTCACGGTGCGCCACTGGGTGCTGACGAAATTCTGCTGGCGCGGGAGCAGCTGGGCTGGAACCACGGTCCTTTTGAGATTCCTGAAGATATCTACGCTGGCTGGAATGCTCGCAGCAAGGGTGGCAAGGTGCAGTCCGCCTGGCAGGAAAGATTTGAGCGCTATAAGGCCGAGCATCCGGAATTGGCCGCAGAATTCAGCCGCCGCGTAAAAGGTGAGTTGCCTGCCAGCTTCGCAGCGCAAGCCGATGCCTATATCAACCAGTGCCAGCAGGCGATGGAGAAAGTGGCATCCCGGAAGGCTTCCCAAAATTGCCTGAATGCTTATGGCCCGCTGTTGCCGGAACTGTTGGGCGGTTCTGCTGACCTGGCCGGTTCTAACCTGACTCTATGGTCCGGTGCCAAGGGTGTCAGTGCGGAAGACGCTTCCGGCAACTACATTTATTACGGTGTGCGCGAGTTCGGCATGAGCGCCATGATGAATGGCCTCGCGCTGTATGGCGGTTTTATCCCCTATGGCGCCACCTTTCTGATGTTCATGGAGTATGCCCGCAATGCGGTACGTATGGCCGCGTTGATGAAACAAAAATGTATTTTCGTCTATACCCACGATTCAATTGGTTTGGGTGAAGATGGTCCTACCCACCAGCCAGTGGAGCAACTCACCTCACTGCGCTCGACTCCCAATCTGCAGACTTGGCGTCCCTGTGACACAGTGGAATCTGCAGTGTGCTGGAAGCAGGCAATTGTGCGCAAAGATGGCCCAAGCGCACTGATTTTCTCTCGTCAAAGTCTGGTACCAATGTCCCGCAATAGTGAGCAGTTGGCCAATGTTCAGCGCGGTGGTTACGTATTGAAAGACTGTGATGGCAAACCCCAGGCGATTATCATTGCAACCGGTTCCGAGGTTGGCCTGGCCATGGATGCCGCCGGAGAATTGCGCGCCAAAGGTGTTGCCGTGCGGGTAGTGTCCATGCCCTGCGCTGAGGTATTTGATGCTCAGGACTCAGCTTACCGAGATAGTGTTTTACCTCCCCAGGTGCGAGTACGGATCGCTGTAGAAGCTGGCCATAAAGACTACTGGTACAAATACGTGGGTCTCGACGGCCGCGTGGTTGGCATGTCTTCTTTTGGCGAGTCTGCTCCTGGAGATCAGCTGATGAAACAGTTTGGCTTCACAGTGGAAAATGTTGTCGAGGCGGTCAACGCCGTCCTGTGATGGACATTAGCCGGCAGAAACGCATCCCCAATGAGCGGCTCTCATGATTCGCGCGGCGATTAATGGCTACGGCCGAATCGGCCGCTCTGTGTTGCGGGCGCTCTATGAGTCTGGCGGTCGCGATCACGTTCAGGTGGTCGCCATCAACGAACCGGGTGACTGCAAGACGATTGCCCACCTGACCAAATACGACTCCACCCACGGTCGCTTTCCCGGCACCGTGGAGGTGGATAACGATGTGTTGACCGTCAATGGTGATGACATCGCCATTTACCACCTTGAAGACATTCGCAATCTGCCTTGGGGTGAATTGCAGGTCGATGTGGTGTTGGAGTGCAGCGGCACCTTTGCTGACAGGGCTACCGCCGAGCATCACCTGCAGGCCGGGGCAAAAAAAGTACTGTTTTCCCAGCCAGCAGAATCTTCCGTAGATGCCACAGTGGTATTGGGTATCAATGAACATCTGCTCACTGGTCGTGAAACGGTCATCTCTAATGCCTCCTGCTCCACCAATTGTGTCATCCCTGTGATTGATGCGCTGCATCGGGCATTTGGTGTTGAGGGTGGTGTGATCACTACTATTCACTCGGCCATGAATGACCAGCCAGTGATTGATGCCTATCACCATACCGATTTGCGCAAGACGCGCGCCGCCATGCAATCGATTATCCCGGTGGATACTGGCCTGGCGAGGGGTATTGACCGTCTGTTGCCCGAGCTGAGTGGGCGTTTTGAAGCCCAGGCCATGCGGGTGCCGACCCTCAATGTTTCGGCTATTGATCTGTCCATTTTGCTGAATAGCGATGTGGATGCTGCAGCGGTCAACCGGGTGCTGTCCGAGGCGGCTGAACATCGGCTGGCGGGAATTCTCGGTTATACCGAGGAGCCGTTGGCCTCCTGCGATTTTAATCACGATCCCCGCAGTGGCATTGTCGATGCCGGACAGACCCGTGTCAGCCAGCGTCGGTTGGTGAAGGTGCTGGTGTGGTTTGACAATGAGTGGGGTTATGCCAATCGCATGGTGGAGCTGGTGAAATACTGGCTCACTGTGCCCGATAGTAAAAGGTAACGACGAGATGGCGTTGAATGTACTGAAAATGACGGATCTGGACCTCGCGGGCAAGCGCGTATTGATCCGTGAAGACCTGAATGTTCCCGTGAAGGATGGGGCGGTCTCCTCCGATGCGCGAATCCGCGCGGCACTGCCGACCATTGAGTTGGCCCTTCAGGCAGGTGCCAAGGTTATTCTGATGTCCCACCTGGGCCGTCCAACCGAAGGGCAGTTTGAGGCGCAGTACGCCATGCAGCCGGTGGCCGAGCACTTGGGAAAGTTACTGGGTCGCGAGGTCGGCGTGGTGGCGGATTGGCAGAATGGCGTTGAACTGGAAAATGGTCAGTTGGCGTTGCTGGAAAATGTCCGGTTCAACCCCGGTGAGAAAAAGGACGATGAAACCTTGTCACGCGCCTATGCCGCGCTGTGCGATATTTTTGTTATGGATGCCTTCGGCACTGCGCACCGTGCCCAGGCTTCCACCCACGGTGTGGCTCGCTTTGCTCCGGTGGCTTGCGCCGGCCCGCTGTTAGCAGCGGAGCTGGATGCGTTGGAGAAATCCCTGGCTAACCCGGCACGCCCTATGGTGGCGGTTGTTGGTGGATCGAAGGTATCCACCAAGCTGAGTGTGTTGGAAACCCTCTCGGATAAAGTGGATCAGCTGATCGTTGGCGGCGGCATCGCCAACACTTTTTTGGCGGCCGCCGGCTTGCCAGTGGGTAAATCCCTCTGTGAACACGAGCTGATTCCTGTGGCGAAACAGCTGATGGCCAAAACCAGCATTCCCCTGCCCAGCGATGTGGTGGTTGGCAAGGAATTCTCCGAATCCGCTGTGGCTACCCTCAAGCCGGTTGCCGAAGTGGCGGAGGACGACATGATCTTCGATATCGGCCCGGACACTGCCGCCGCTCTGGCAGAAATTCTGCGCAACGCTGGCACGATTATCTGGAATGGCCCGGTGGGGGTGTTTGAGTTTGATCAGTTTGGCGCGGGCACCCAGGCTATTGCCGAAGCTATCGCCGCCAGCAATGGCTTCTCCATTGCCGGGGGTGGCGACACTCTGGCTGCGGTGGACAAATATGGCATTGCGGATAACGTTTCCTACATTTCCACCGGTGGTGGTGCCTTTCTCGAGTACGTAGAAGGTAAGGTGTTGCCTGCGGTGGCGGTGCTCGAAGAGCGCGCGCGGGGCTGATCTGGTAATCATCACAGACATTACTTAAAGGATAATCTCATGGCACTTATTTCACTGCGACAACTGTTGGACCATGCCGCCGAACAGGGCTATGGCGTACCAGCGTTCAATGTGAACAATCTGGAGCAGATGCGCGCCATCATGGAAGCAGCAGACCAGACCGACTCGCCGGTGATCGTGCAGGCTTCGGCGGGTGCTCGCAAATACGCGGGTGCACCGTTTCTCCGACACCTGATTTTGGCGGCGATCGAAGAATTTCCTCATATCCCGGTGTGCATGCACCAGGATCACGGTACCAGCCCGGCCGTTTGCCAGCGCTCCATCCAGTTGGGTTTCAGCTCAGTGATGATGGATGGTTCTCTGAAAGAGGATGGCAAGACCCCTGCATCCTACGAATACAATGTGGAAGTGACCCGCCGCACGGTGGACATGGCCCATGCCTGTGGTGTGTCGGTGGAAGGCGAACTAGGTTGTCTTGGTTCCCTGGAAACGGGGCAGGCTGGCGAAGAGGATGGTATTGGTGCCGAGGGCATTTTGTCTCACGACCAAATGTTGACCGATCCGGAAGAGGCGGCAGATTTTGTTGCCAAAACCGGTGTGGATGCACTCGCCATCGCTATTGGCACCTCCCACGGGGCGTATAAGTTTTCCCGCCCCCCAACGGGCGATATCCTGGCTATTGAGCGTATCAAGGCAATCCATGCCCGTATTCCCAATACCCACCTGGTGATGCACGGTTCTTCCTCCGTACCCCAGGAATGGCTGGCGGTCATCAACGAATTCGGCGGCGATATTCCGGAAACCTACGGCGTTCCCGTTGAAGAAATTGTCGAGGGTATCAAACACGGGGTGCGCAAGGTCAATATCGACACCGACCTGCGTCTGGCCTCCACTGGTGCGGTACGTCGCTTTCTGGCGGAGAACAAAGCCGAATTCGATCCACGCAAATATCTGAATGAAACCATCAAGGCCATGAAGGACATTTGTCTGGCTCGCTACGAGGCCTTTGGCAGTGCCGGTCAGGCCAGCAAGATTTCTCCGCTGAGTTTGGAAAGTATGTACCAGCGGTACCAGAGCGGGAAGTTGAATCCAAAGGTCAACTAATGGTCGAATAAGAGGGCGGTTTTACCGCCCTTTTTTAAGATACATTTCCGGAATGCCGCAGCGGTCGTGTACAGGAGTTGTAGGCAGATGATTCACAAAAAGTATCAGAACGTACTCTTCGCCTTTTTGATGGCATTGTTTATGTCCTGCTTCATGTCATTGGTGATCAGTATCTTCAACGTGGGGCTGGTGGATAACATTCTGCATGTGTGGCTTCATGCTTGGGGTTTTGCTTTTGTGGTGGCCTTCCCGACAGTGATGGTGGTGGCGCCTACTGTGAAGCGATTAGTGGAGCTGGTGATACACAAAGATGAGTACTGACCGCCCAACTGGACAGCCCGGAGATAGTGAATCAGAGGTGGTGAATCTGGCCAGTCTCGCACAGGCGCAGCTGGAAAGGCTGCGCATGGGGTTGCCATCACTACAGTTTGATGTGTCTCTGGATCTGCGCGAGCCGACCCCTGAGCAGAGTTGGTATCTCGATTACTACGGGCTGGGATTGCCCGAGGAGCTGTCCGGGGTGCGTCATTGCATGGGGCGTTACAGCTCGCGTGGTTTTCAGCTTGCTACCCATTACTGGTTGCCGGAAAACCCCCGGGGCACCTATCTGGTGGTGCATGGCTATTTTGATCATATCGGTCTCTACGGTCACCTGATACGTTACCTGTTGCGCAGGGGCTATGCGGTAGTGGCGTTTGACTTGCCTGGCCACGGCTTATCCAGCGGTGAGCGGGTGAGCATCGAAAGTTTCGATCACTATGTGGATGTGTTTTCTGATCTGCTCAATCAGTGTGAAGCACATTTTCCCAAGCCGTGGAAAGCGGTTGGTCAGAGCACTGGTGGCGCTATCCTGATCAAATACGTGATGGCAGCAAAACCCCATCATTACCCTAATGATCTGGCGCAGGTGACGGTGCTGGCGCCATTGATCCGTCCACGTGAATGGATGAAAAGCCTTCGTACCTATAAAGTGTTTCACAAGGTGCTGAAAAAGGTGTCCCGTACTTTCCGGCCCAATACCGCGAACGAGGCGTTTAATCAGTTTTTGATGACGGCTGACCCCCTGCAATACAGTTTCATTCCCCTGGAGTGGGTGGCCTCAATGAAGCGCTGGACCGAGGAGTTTGCAGCGTTACCACCCTGTGATTACCCATTGAGGGTGGTGCAAGGGGACTGTGATACCACAGTGGACTGGCGTTTTAATATGGCTGCAATCCGCAGAAAATTCCCTAACCTGCAGATGGAAGTGATAACTGGCGCCCAGCACCATCTCGTGAATGAAGCCACCTGGCTACGAGACAAGGTCTTTAAAGCCCTTGACGCTGACTGAATAGCGTATTGAAAAAAAGGCCGCTAATTGGCGGCCTTTTTTCGTTTCTGACTTATTGCTGCGGGATCAGAACAGCACCCGGCAACGAATAGTACCGTCGATGGCCTTCAGTTCCTTGAGGGCCAGGTCGCTGTATTCCGCATCTACGTCAATGACCACGTAACCAACGGTTTCGGTGGTCTGCAGGTATTGGCCGCTGATGTTGATATTGTTATCCGAGAAAACGTGGTTGATGGCGGTCATCATCCCCGGCGTATTGTGGTGAACGTGGAGCAGGCGGTGCGTTCCCTTATGGGAGGGCAATGCTACCTGTGGGAAGTTCACGGCGCTGATGGTGGTGCCATTGTCGCTGTACTTGACCAGTTTCTCCGATACTTCCAGGCCGATATTTTCCTGCGCTTCCTGGGTGGAACCACCAATGTGTGGAGTCAGGATCACGTTGTCATATTTACGCAGCGGCGAGATAAATTCTTCCTGGTTGGATTTCGGTTCCACCGGGAACACATCAATCGCAGCACCGCCCAGTTGCTTGGTTTCCAGGCGACCGCAGAGGGCGTCGATATCCACGACTTTGCCGCGTGCAGCATTGATCAGCATGGCGCCTCGCTTCATGGCGGCTAACTGTTCGGCACCCATCATATTGCGGGTCGCAGCAGTATCGGGTACGTGTAGGGAGACCACATCAGAAATGCGCAATAGCTCGCGGAGACTGCTTATCTGTTCGGCGTTGCCGAGAGGCAGTTTGGTCACGACGTCGTAGAATTTAACCTTCATCCCCATGGATTCAGCCATGACACTCACCTGGCTGCCGATGTTGCCATAGCCGACGATGCCGAAGGTCTTGCCCCGCACTTCGTAGGCATCCGTGGCGCTCTTCATCCAGTCGCCGCGGTGAGCGGCGGCATTTCGTTCGGGAATGCCGCGCATCAGCATGATAGTTTCGGCGATCACCAGCTCCGCCACGCTGCGGGTGTTGGAGTAGGGGGCGTTGAATACCACTACACCGTGCTCGGTGGCGGCCTGTAAATCCACCTGGTTGGTGCCGATGCAGAAACAGCCAATGCCGATCAGTTTGTTGGCGGCCTCAATGACCCGGCGATTGAGCTGGGTGCGCGAGCGGATGCCGACAAAATGAAAGTCCTTAATTTTGTCCACTAGCTGATCTTCGGGAAGAGCGGATTTCAGGTATTCCACGTTGGTGTAACCGGAAGCTTCCAGAGTGGTAACGGCGGACGGGTGAACCCCTTCCAGCAACAGGAATTTGATTTTGGATTTATCAAGAGAGAAATTGACCATACGCTCCTCGGTCTATTGGCCATACAGCTATCTGAAAAAAAGGCGGCTATGATACCATGCACGCCCTTCGATAACTGCCCCTATTTTGTGGAGGTCCCAGAGATGACGGTTGCCCCTCCGGTCATTGAGAAATTGCGCGAAATTGTCGGCGAACAGCGTGTTCTGACCGATGAAATTTCTTTCCAGCAGTACGGTGTTGACCGCACGACTATCTGGCAGCCAGCCCCCGGTGTGGTGGTGCTGCCGGATACCACCGAACAGGTACAGGCGATTGTACAGTTGGCCAACACCGAAAAACTGGCGTTGGTGCCTTCCGGAGGACGCACGGGCCTTAGCGGCGGTGCTGTGGCGCTGAATGGTGAAATCGTCATTGCCCTGGATCGCATGAATAAAGTGGTCGATTTCAATGCCGTGGATCGTAGCGTGACAGTTCAGGCAGGCATGATCACCCAGCAATTGCAGGAGTACGCTGAACAGCAAGGCCTGTTTTATCCCGTGGACTTCGCTTCGGCAGGCTCCAGCCAGATTGGCGGAAACATTGCTACCAATGCCGGCGGTATCAAGGTGATCCGCTATGGTATGACCCGCGACTGGGTGTTGGGCCTGAAAGTGGTCGATGGCCATGGCAATATTCTCGACCTCAACCATGGCCTGGTAAAAAACAATACCGGGCTGGATTTCCGCCACCTGTTTATCGGCTCAGAAGGGACCCTGGGTATCATCACCGAGGCCACCATTGGTCTGGCGAAGCCGCCGAAAGAACTGTGCGTGCTGGTGTTGGGGGTGGTGGATTTTCCGAGCATTATCGACGTATTGAGAACATTTAACGACGGTATGGACCTGACCGCGTTCGAGTTCTTTACCCACAATGGCATGGTGCGGGTAGTCGATCACAGTGATGTGCCGGTACCCTTTGAAACCGAGGCGCCATTCTACGCCTTGCTGGAATTTGAACAGACTTCCGAGGCTGAGCTGGACCGGGCCATGGAGCTGTTTGAAACCTGTGTCATGGAAGGCTGGGTGGAAGATGGAGTGATCAGTCAGAGCCTGTCCCAGGCAGAAAACCTGTGGAAACTGCGCGAGGATATGTCGGAAACCCTGTCCCGCTGGAAGCCCTATAAGAACGATATCAGTGTCAATATCTCGCGGATGCCGGAATTCCTCGCCAAGGTGGAAGCACTGGCTGCAGAGCAATACCCGGATTTTGAAGTGGTCTGGTACGGCCACATCGGCGACGGCAACCTGCACCTCAATATTCTCAAGCCGGATGAGTTGTCCATCGAACAGTTCACCGAGCGTTGTAGTGGCGTCAGCAAGCAGATTGCAGCGCTGGTCGGCGAGTTCCGCGGCAGTGTCTCCGCTGAACACGGCGTTGGTCTGTTGAAGAAAGATTACCTCGGTTACAGCCGTTCTCCGGCAGAACTGGCGCTGATGCAGCAGGTTAAGAAGGTGTTTGATCCCAACGGCATCATGAATCCTGGCAAGGTGGTGGATGTTGCCTGAGTAAATAAGTCTGCAGAGGAAGGCTAATGACGGATGATCAAATAGCACGGGATCAATCACCCCTAAGCGGTGAGCTGATCTCCCCGGTTGCAGACCAGAAGTTGAAAGAACTTGCCCAGCTGGTGTATATCCTCCAGGCATTGAGTTTGCTGGTGGGGCTGACGGCGGTGGCGGCGGTGATCATCAATTACCTGAAGCGGGACGAAGTGCGAGGCACTTATCTTGAGTCGCACTTCAATTGGCAGATTAAAACCTTCTGGTGGCTGCTGGCCGGTCTGGTGATCGGTTGGCTGCTGACACTGGTGCTGATCGGCTTTCTGGTGCTGCTAGTGGTTTGGATCTGGTACATCTACCGGATCGTCAAAGGCTGGCTGGCGCTCAATGACGGCAGGGGGCTCGATAATGCATTACTTTGATCATTCCATTCATTTTACTAACGGCCAGTCCGCCCAGATTCCGGCGGGCAAGGTGGTCTGTGTGGGACTCAATTACCGGGACCACATCAGTGAAATGAACAGTCAGGCGGCCAGTGAGCCGGTATTATTTCTGAAGCCCTCTACGGCGCTGGTTTCACTTGAGCAACCGGTGGCTATCCCCGTTGCTTTCGGCGCCTGTCACCACGAGGCAGAAATGGCCGTGCTGATAGGTGAGCAGCTCAGTGAGTGCACTGAGGAGCAGGCGGACGCGGCGATTATTGGCGTCGGAGTGGCACTGGATTTGACCCTGCGGGAGCTGCAGTCGCAACTCAAGCAAAAGGGACATCCGTGGGAGAAAGCCAAGGGTTTTGACGGAGCCTGTCCGGCCTCCGCCTTTGTGGCGCGCGCCCGTGTCAAAGACCTGCAGGATTTGCAGGTGCGGCTGACCCTGAATGGCGAAGTGCGGCAACAGTCCAGCACCAGCATGATGATCACGCCGGTACCAAAGCTGCTGGCCTACATCTCCCGGTTCTTTACCCTGATGCCCGGTGACATCGTGCTTACCGGCACCCCGGCGGGAGTGGGTCCGCTGACTCCCGGTGACCAGCTCACAGTGGAATTGGGTGATTTGATTAGCGTGTCCACCACCGTCGTGGCGCGTTGAGTTTCAGACGCGCCCGTTCCGAGGATCACTCTGCTATGCTCAGTATTCTACTGACCGACACTTTTCGAGGCTTTCTATGACGATTTCAACCGGCGATACCCTGCCCAACGTCACCCTTAAAATAATGGGCGAAAAAGGGCCGGTGGCCATTACTACCGATGAGATTTTTAAAGGCAAGAAAGTGGTGCTGTTTGCCGTCCCCGGCGCCTTTACCCCCGGCTGTTCGTTGACCCATTTGCCGGGTTACGTGGTGTTGGCGGATCAGATCAAGGCCAAGGGTGTGGATACCATTGTCTGCATGGCGGTGAATGACGCGTTCGTGATGGATGCTTGGGGCAAGGCCCAGAACGCCGATGAAATTCAGATGTTGGCGGATGGTAACGGAGAGTTTACCCGTGCACTGGGCCTGGAACTGGATGCCAGCGGTTATGGTATGGGACAGCGCAGTCAGCGTTTTGCCCTGGTGGCGGAGGATGGTGTGGTTTCCCACCTGGCGGTAGAACCTGCCGGTGGCGTGGATGTGAGCGCGGCGGAAAAAATTCTCGCTGTGCTGTGACATCCAGCCATGATTCGCAAGGGCCGCTATCGACACTTCAAGGGCAACTGCTACAGCGTCATTGATACGGCGCGCCACAGTGAAACGGGCGAGTGGCTGGTGATCTACCGGCCACTCTACGGTGAAGGGGGGTTGTGGGTGCGGCCGTTGGCCATGTTTGAAGAAACGGTTGAATGGGATGGAAAAATGCTGAAGCGGTTCGAATATGTCGGAGAGGACTAATCGCTGATTTAATGGCGGGGCAGTAGTGGCCGACCCTCAAAATAATCCCTGCGATGAATCAATTCGTTGGTGATGGCATGGATAAAAGCCACTTCCATATTACAGCCGGGCAGCTCGGATAGCCGCAATATGTCCCAGAGTTTGCTACTGGAGAGCATATCTACCCGGGTGTCGATCCAATGGTAAATACGTTCACCATTTTCATTTATTTCCACACAAAAATTTTGTGCCTGGTTTTGCATCAGATTGTTGATGCACCGTTGTTCAGGTTTGTTCTGTTGTGCCTTGTTCATGGCATCTTCCTCTTGTTTTATCTTATGTTCGTCGTCAAGACTAATGGCGATCGATGTCATGTTTGTGATAGTTCCATGACAAAATGGTGACAGTGTTGGTCAGGTGTCGCGATGGGAACGCCGTCTGGACTTTTGGGCTACCAGGCAGCAAAGTACGCACCTTTCAAAATGGCCAACGGGGATGAAACATGTCTTCAATTTTGTTTGAAAAGAAGCGCGCCGATGTGAACGGTATCCGTGCGCGGCTGGCAACCATGCTGGTGGGACTCTGCCTGTCCTATCTCTGGCAGGCACAGCCATTCCTGCAACAGCAGATGGCCCGGGAAGCGTTGGCGTTGCACCCCTGGTTGCCAGCAGGGCTCTTTTCAGCGGGCGTATTGCTCGGAGGGTTGTCATCCATTCTGTTTATTCGCCTGGGAGACTGGCGGCGACTGACCCTGATCGGCGGTCTGGTTTGCGGCGCGGCCTTTCTGGTAGCAGGTCTGGTGCCCGGCGCCACAGTATTATTGATCTGTCTCGGGCTGGCCGGACTGTTTGCCGGCTTTGGACTCAGCGCCGTGGTGACCTGTCTCGGTGATACCGCCAGTCCTGTCAGCAGCTTTGGCTGGCTGCTGATGTTGCAGGGGCTGGTCGCGGTTGCATTGCACAATATCTTGCCCTCTATTCCCGACAG
>JBFICU010000008.1:0-15639 GCA_041581855.1 Porticoccus sp.
TAGGTGGCCATTATACCCCAGCTTTCTGGTCAAAATATCGGCAAGGTATTCCGATACTTCCTGCAGGGTAACCGGCTGCTCGAGCAGGTCGTTCATCTGGGTCATGGGCACGCCCAGACCACAGGGATTGATACGGGACCAAGGGCTGAGGTCCATATCAACATTGAAGTTGAGACCGTGATAGCTGCAACCGCGGCGCACCCGCAATCCCAGGGAACCGATCTTGGCACCATTGTCCACATAGACCCCCGGCGCATCAGGGCGAGGCGCTGCACGAATACCCCAATGAGCTAGGGTTTCCACCAGCGCTTCTTCAATCAGGGTCACCAGACCCCGCACACCGATACCCAACCGCTTCAGGTCGATCAACAGATAACCGGTAATCTGGCCGGGCCCGTGGTAGGTGACATGCCCCCCACGATCACTCTGCACCACCGGGATATCACCGGGCATCAGGATATATTCCTGCTTACCCGCCTGGCCCTGAGTAAACACCGGTTGGTGCTCGAGCAGCCAGATTTCATCAGGGGTTTCGGCATCACGAGTGGAGGTAATGGTCTTCATGACCTCAAAGGTGTCGGCATAGGCGCGACACCCAAGGTAGCGGACGATCAGAGGCAGCTCAGGTATGGATGACATGGCTTCGGCAACAACGCAACGCCGTAAGGACTCAAAGTACCATCTGCACTAGGGGGTGGTCTTTCAGATCGGCAAAAATCGCCATGAGCTGAGGCTCCCCAGTGGCTATGATGGTAACGGTAATGGCCTGAAAACTGCCCTTACTGCTGTCCCTGACAGTAATGCTTGCTCGGTCGAATCCCGGCGCATGCCGCTCCATCACTTCAAGTACCAGAGTATGGAGTTCAGCACCAGCGCGTCCCATCACCTTGATGGGATAGTCGCAGGGAAATTCAATTTTCGGTGCTTCTGGCGTTGTCATCAGGAGAACAGGCCCATGAAGAACAGGGTGATAGCATCCCACATCCGCGAGAACATACCCGCTTCTTCTACGAGACGATCCGCCACCAAGGGTGTATCCAGTAACTGTTCACCCTCAAAACTGACGGTTAAGCGACCCAGTGGCTGGCTGTCTGTGAGCGGAGCCTCAATGGCTTCATCCACCAGAATTTTAGCCTCAAGCTGATCTTTGGAACCACGGGGAATGGTCAGATAAACATCCTCGGGGGATACCAGGTTGACGGTATCTTCTACACCGTACCAGACGCGGGTATTTTCTTGCAGCACATCACCTTTGGAATACACCTTGCCGGTTTCATAGTAGCGGAAGCCAAATGACAGTAATTTTTGCGACTCACGCGCCCTGGCTTCCTCACTCTGAGTGCCCATCACTACTGAGATCAGACGCATGCCATTGCGCACCGCAGAGGCTACCAGGCAGTAACCCGCTTCCTCGGTGTGGCCGGTTTTCAGTCCATCTACCGAACTGTCGCGCCACAACAAACGGTTGCGGTTGGGTTGCTTGATGTTGTTGTATTCGAAGTATTTCTCGGCATAAATGTCGTAGTGTTCGGGATAATCCTGAATCAGAGCACGAGCCAGTAGTGACAGATCACGAGCCGTGGTCAGATGGCCGTCGGATGGCCAGCCGGTGGCATTATGGAAATTAGAGTTTTTCATGCCGAGCAGCTTGGCCTGCTGGTTCATGACGTCGGCGAAGGCACCTTCACCCCCGGCCAGATATTCGGCCAGTGCCACTGAGGCATCATTGCCCGACTGGATAACGACACCACGCAAGAGATCGATCAGGGGCACCTGGGTGCCTTCCTGCACATACATTCTTGAACCGCCCATTTTCCATGCCGTAACACTGATGGGCACCATATCCTGCTCTTTAACCTTGCCGTTGTGCAATTCACCGGCAACGATATAGCTGGTCATCATTTTTGTGAGACTGGCGGGGGGCAGCTGGTCGTCCGCATTGTGCTCCACCAGCACCTTGCCGGTATTGGCATCCACCAGAATCCAGGCGGAAGCCGCCAGTTCAGGTGGTGCTGGAATCAGCACCTTGGCTTGCGCCATACCCGTGAAAAGGACCAACAACAACCCGGCGGAAAGAATTTTTTTCAGCATAATCAACAGATTTTCAAGTTTGTAATGAGTGATGGATGAAACAGATAGGCAGAGCCAGATTCTAGCACGAGCCCGCGCTGCCTTTCAGGTAAAGTTATTCGTAGACCACAAAGGGACTGATATTCTCCCGCTGCTTGAGAAGATTCCGTAAATCAAGCAACTTCATGTTGTCGCTCACCGGTCCAACCAGCACTTTATAAACGATATTTGACTGGCCCTGCTGGCGTACAACTACGGGATAATCGGTGATGCCCTGAACCTTCTGAGACAGACTGTTTGCGGCCAACTGTGTACTAAAGGCCCCCACCTGCAGGAAAGCGTCTTTGGGCACTGAAACATCATCGGCACTGGCCACAGGTTGAGAAGAAGCAATAACACTTGGCTGGCGGTAAATCTGTGGTTCTTCAATCGAATTGTTCTGATACTTGAGGGGATCGATGGCCTCAACTGCCACCTTTGCAGTGCCCCTGTCTGAATAGCCCAGTTTCTTAGCGGCCACATAGGACAGGTCAATGATACGGTCGCCATGGAATGGCCCACGGTCATTCACACGAACGATCACACTTCTACCATTTTCCAGATTAGTGACTCGCACATAACAAGGAATCGGCAGGGTTTTATGTGCCGCGGTCATCTCGTACATGCTGTAAGCCTCACCATTGGACGTATTCCGGCCGTGAAACTTATTGCCGTACCAGGAGGCAGTTCCCTGCTGGCGGAAGCCCTGGCTGGTTGGCAGCACCTCATAGGTTTTACCGAAGACTTCGTAGGGACTTTTATTACCAGCTTTGGTAATAGGCTCCACTTTTGGCACGGCGTCGGGAATGTTGGTGACATCCACATCCTTGGGTGGTGGACTATCTCCGTAGCCATAACCGCCGCCACCGCTGCTTTTCCCACCCGTGCCACCACAGCCTTGGAACAAGGCCACCACGGTGGCCAGCGCCAGTAGCGTTATCAAGCGATTAGAGATTCTCTGCACCGACTCGCTCCAGAATCAGCTGACTCAGCTGGTGCACGGCCATGGCGTACATGTTGCTGTGGTTGTAACGGGTAATGACATAGAAATTATTGAGTCCCAGCCAGTACTGCATACCTTCATCGGCCTCCAGCTGCACCGGCATCCCCTTGCTATCCGGTGGAACGGCCTCAAAGGGTGTAAAGCCAAGGGCAGAGAGTTCTGCGATAGTTTTTTCCAGTTTCATCTGGTTCAATAATTGTTGGTCGAAATCATTGCTGATCCTTGCGCGGCTCACCACCGGCTCGCCCATCGCCCAGCCGTGCTTGGCAAAATAGTTCGCAACACTGCCGATGGCGTCGGTAGTGTTTTCCCAGATGTCGGCAAATCCGTCGCCGTCAAAATCTACGGCAAAGCTGCGGTAACTGCTGGGAATAAACTGCCCATAGCCCATCGCCCCGGCATAGGAACCTGTCAGGGTCAGGGGGTCATGGCGTTGCTCCCGCGCCAGCAACAGAAACTCTTCCAACTGTCTGGTGAAGAAAGCACTGCGTGGCGGATAGTCGAAGGACAATGTCGCTAGGGCATCGATCACCCGGAAGCTGCCCTTGATGCGCCCGTAAAAGGTTTCCACACCGATAATGGCCACGATCACTTCCGGGGCGACCTGAAATTGTTGTGACGCCTGCTTCAGAGCCTCACGATTGTTTAGCCAGAAATCCACACCTTCGTCGATGCGTTTCTCCGTGATAAATATCTTGCGATAGTCCTTCCAGGGTTTAACTTTTTCCGCTGGCCGTTGCATAGCATCGATAATGGATTGTTTTTTCTCTGCCGCTCCCAACAAGGCATTAATCTCGGCGCGGTCAAAACCGTGTTCGGTGACCATCCTGTCGGCAAACGCTCTGGCTTCAGTGGAATCCTGATACCCCGCATGAATAGACAGCGATATCAACAACCCAGCAGCGGTCACTAATATTCTTTTCATAGACTCTTTGCTCCGGGCAACTTGCCCTCTCTTACCAACCCTGATCAACTTGATCTTTTTTTCTCTGTGCTAACTGACGTCAGCATACCAAACCCCAGCATCAGGGTCACAATTGACGTCCCACCGTAACTGACCAACGGTAGTGGCACCCCCACTACAGGAAGAATGCCGGACACCATTCCCATGTTCACAAACACATAGACAAAAAAGGTCAGCGTAATACTCCCCGCCAATAGCCGCCCAAACATGCTCTGCGCCCTCAGGCAGATGATGATACAACGGACAATAATCAGCAGATATAGCCCTATCAACAACGTCACGCCAATCAGGCCAAATTCTTCTGCCAGCACCGCGATAATGAAATCTGTGTGGCTCTCCGGGAGGAAGTCCAATTGCGACTGGGTGCCCAGCATCCAACCCTTGCCTTGGGTGCCGCCCGAACCAATGGCAATGGTGGACTGGATAATATTCCAGCCCGAACCAAGCTTATCAGCCTGCGGATCAAACATCGTCAGAATTCGCTGTCGCTGGTAGTCGTGCAGAACGTAATACCACATCAGCGGCAACACAGCTGTTGCCGCTAACACTGCTGAGAACAAGTAACGTTTGCCCAATCCGGAAAGAAACAGCACAAAGAACCCGGATGCAGCAATGAGAATCGCCGTACCCAAATCCGGCTGCAGAATTACTAATACCGGCGGAATGGCTATAAATATCAATGCAGCCAATACATGCTTGAAACGGGGCGGTAACGAGCGCTGCCCCAGGTAGCTGGCTAGCATCAAGGGCACCGCAGCTTTGAGAATCTCTGAAGGCTGGAAGCGGAATCCGCCAATTTCAAGCCAGCGCTGGGCACCTTTTGCGCCGATACCAAATACCAGCACACCGATCAATAACAGTACACCGCCACAGTAGGGTAAGAAGGCCCAGCGGTCTAACAAGCGCGGTGGCAACTGTGCCGTGGCAAGCATCACCGTGAAGCCCACGCCATAATTGATCAACTGATGATTGACGTAATAGAGGCTTTGGCCACTGGCGCTATAGAGAATAAAGAGCCCCACACCGGCCAACACCAGTAGTAGCATCAGTAACGGCAAATCCAGATGTAGCCGCTGCCACTGGTTGGGAGCGCCGTAAATGGCGGACCCGCCCGACCCCATACGCCGTACAAAATCACCTTGACTCATCAGAGGGCTCCACAGGCAGGCTTTCCGGATAGTATTCCATGTAGGCGTCTATCAGCTTGCGAGCCAAGGGCGCAGCAGTACTGCTGCCGTGCTCACCATTTTCCACGAGAACCGAAACGGCAATACGTGGATTTTCTACCGGGGCAAAGGCAATAAATAGTGCGTGGTCACGATTGCGCTTGGCCACCAGCGCTGCATCATATTCCTCGTCCTGCTTGATGCCGACCACCTGAGCCGTGCCCGTCTTGCCCGCGATGTGATAGGTCAATCCTTTGTTAATCACTTTGGCAGTACCCCGTAGACCGTGCACCACCTCCTGCATCGCCTCGTGAACATAATTCCAATTGCTCTCGGAGACCTTAATGATGCCCGCAGGCGGTGGCACGCCGTGTTGTTTTCGCACCAGCTGTGGCACCCGAATTTCACCCCGACTAGCAATTCTCGAGGTCGCCACGGCTAGCTGTAGCGGGGTAGCGAGGGTAAATCCCTGACCGATGCTCGTATTGACGGTATCACCAGGGTACCAAGCCAGCCCCTTGGCCGCCCGCTTCCATGCCCTTGAAGGCATGATCCCGGCACGTTCCGTCGGCATGTCCAGACCCGTTTTCTGACCGAGACCAAAGCGAGTCCCATACAGTGACAGGACATCAACCGTCATCTTGACACCCACGTCATAAAAGAAGGTGTCGCAGGACTGGATAATGGCATCCCGCAAATAAATCTGGCTGCCGTGACCACCTTTCTTCCAGTCGCGGTACTTTCGCTTTTCATTTTTCAGTCGATAAAAACCGGGGTCATAAATTCGGTAATCCTGGCTGATGGTGCCGCTCTGCAACGCAGCAATGCCGAAAACCGGCTTCACCGTGGAGCCTGGGGGATACTGTCCCTGCAACACACGGTCAAACAGCGGGCGATCCGGTGAATTGAGCAGGGTGTTGTAACTATCTACACCAATACCGGTGACAAATTCATTGGCATCAAAACTTGGCGCGCTGGCCATGGCCAATACCCCACCGGTCTCCACCTCAATGGCCACCACAGCACCGCGCTCCCCCGCAAGGCTCTCATAGGCCACACGTTGCAGACGGCTGTCGAGGTAAAGGTGAAGGTCCTGTCCCGGCGAGGGGTCCGTTCGATCCAACTGTCACATCACACGACCGCGAGCATTGGTTTCTACCGTCTGGTAGCCCACCTCACCCAGCAGTTGATCCTCGTAGTATTTTTCCAACCCGGTCTTACCTACGACCAATGTGCCGCTGTAGCGTACCGGGTCTAATTCCTGGATTTCCTGATCGTTAATACGCCCCACATAACCCAGCACATGTGCCAGTTCAGGGCCAAAGGGATAGTAGCGCAGTAACTGAACCGTGACTTCCATCCCGGCGAGACGGTATTCATTAACCGCCAAAATGCCCTGCTCCCGCTCATCCAGATTGAGTCTCAGTGGTACCGGTTCATGGGGGCGACGACGGCGTTTCAACTGCTTGAAAAAACGTTCCTTCTCCGCATCGGTAATGCCAATCAGCTTTTCCAGCTCGGCCAACAGCCCCTCGATATCGCCGGCGCGCTCTTTGACAATGGATAAATTAAAACTGGGGCGGTTATCAGCCAACAACACGCCATTGCGGTCATAGATCAATCCCCGGGTTGGCGGTAGCGGTTCCACCAATACCCGGTTGCGATCGGACAACGTCACAAAACCCTCGTGACGAACCACCTGCAAATGGTAATAACGCCAAAGCAGCACCCCGGCCATGATCAGCACTACCAGAAAGGCAAGCAGCAATCTTCCGGCATAGAGTCGGAACTCCAGCTGGGGATTCTTGATAGCGCGATCTTCATTCATGGACTGGGATTGTACCCGGAAGCCGGTGTCTATCGGCAACTGCTATGCGTCGCCGTCGATGGAGATTTTAAACAGGGTAATGGCAAACAAAAAAAGCGGGGCCGAAGCCCCGCTTTTCTGTCAACCAACCTGAAGTTACTGCTCGGTAGATTGAGGGGCTTCCTCCGCTGCAACAGCTTGTGCTGCTGGAGCATCGACGGCAGTTTCACTGCCACCCTCTTCTTCAAGCACTTCCTTCATGGACAGTTTGATACGACCGCGAGCGTCGACATCAAGTACCTTGACGCGAACCTGCTGACCTTCTTTGAGGTAGTCCGAAACATTTTCCACACGCTCTTTGGCGATTTGGGAAATGTGCAGCAGACCGTCTGTTCCGGGCATGATGGTCACAAACGCGCCGAAATCGACGATGCGTGCCACGGTACCCTCATAGATCTTGCCCACTTCCGCTTCGGCAGTGATTTCCTCAATGCGGTAAATTGCATTACTGAGGCCTTCGTTGTCGTCACTGTAAATGCGGATAGAACCATCATCAGAGATGTCAATGGTGGCACCTGTTTCCTCGGTCAGTGCGCGAATAGTCGCACCACCTTTGCCGATCACATCGCGAATCTTGTCCGGATCGATCTTCATGGTGTGGAAACGAGGAGCGGACTCGGCCACTTCGTCACGGGACTTGTCGATGACCTTGTTCATTTCACCAAGAATATGCAGACGCGCCTGCAGGGCCTGGCCCAGAGCGATGTCCATAATTTCTTCAGTGATACCCTCGATCTTGATGTCCATTTGCAGTGCGGTAACACCTTGGGCGGTACCGGCCACTTTAAAGTCCATATCGCCGAGGTGATCTTCGTCGCCAAGGATATCTGTCAATACGGCGAAGCCATCGGGTTCTTTCACCAGACCCATGGCAATACCCGCCACCGGCGCTTTCAAAGGAACACCGGCATCCATCAACGCCAGACTGGCGCCACAGACAGAAGCCATGGAGCTGGAACCGTTAGATTCAGTGATTTCCGATACCACGCGGATGGAGTAGGGAAAATCGGCAGTGTTCGGCAGCACGGCGGCAATACCGCGACGGGCCAAACGGCCGTGGCCGATTTCACGACGTCCAGTCGCACCCATACGACCACACTCACCTACAGAGTAGGGAGGGAAGTTGTAGTGCAACATAAAGGGGTCTTCGCGACGGCCTTCCAGTGCATCGATCATCTGAGCATCGCGCATGGAACCCAGTGTTGCTGCGACCAGAGCCTGGGTCTCACCGCGGGTAAACAGGGCGGTACCATGAGCACGAGCCAATACGCCCACCTCAACATCAATAGCACGCACAGTCTTGCCATCGCGGCCATCAATACGGGGTTCACCGCGAATAATGCGGCCACGTACAATTTTCTTCTCGAGTTTCTTGAAAGCATCGCGCACGTCATCTTCAGTGGCGCCAGTGGCTTCGCCTGCCAGCGCAGCAATCGCCTCGTTGCGCAGAGCGTCAAGCTGGGCAACACGTTGTTGCTTGTCGGTAGTCCGGTAAGCGGCATCCAGACCCTCGCCCACTTTGGCCTTGAGCGCTTCCACCAGTACTTCATTGGTCGCTGCAGGCTGGTAGTCCCAGCGGGGCTTGCCTACTTCAAGAACCAGCTCGTCGATAACCTTGATCACCGCCTGCATTTCCTGGTGACCGAACAGCACAGCGCCCAGCATGATATCTTCAGGCAGTTCACGGGCTTCGGATTCCACCATCAGGACAGCATCACGGGTACCGGCAACCACCATGTCCAGCTCGGATTCAGCCAGCTCAGTGTAGGTGGGGTTCAACAGGTAGCCCTGTTCGCGGTTATAACCTACACGGGCACCGCCAATGGGGCCGTTGAAGGGAATACCGGAAATGGCCAATGCCGCAGAGGTACCGATCATGGCGACGATATCGGGATCGACATTTTTTTCGGCTGACATCACGGTACAGATCACCTGCACCTCATTCTTATAGCCATCGGGGAACAACGGGCGGATCGGACGATCGATCAGGCGAGAAGTCAGTGTTTCTTTTTCACTGGGACGAGCTTCGCGCTTGAAAAAACCACCGGGGATCTTGCCGGCTGCATAGGCTTTTTCCTGATAGTGCACGCTGAGGGGGAAGAAATCCTGACCCTCTTTGGCGGTTTTGGCTCCGACTACAGTACAGAGTACTGCTGTCTTATCCATGGTACACATCACCGAACCGGTGGCCTGGCGCGCAATACGGCCGGTCTCCAGCGTTACGGTGTGGTTACCGTACTGAAACGATTTAATTACGGGATTCACAATTATCACCTATTTCCTTACGCGTGAACGGCTCCCGAGGGAGCCGTCAGCAATTCGATTAACGACGCAGTCCGAGCTTTCCAATTAGCTGTGAGTAACGGGTTGCGTCCTTACCTTTGAGGTAGTCCAGCAGTTTACGACGCTGGTTTACCATCCGGATCAAACCACGGCGAGAGTGGTGATCCTTTTTGTGGCCACTGAAGTGACCTTGCAGTTTGTTGATATTGGCAGTCAGTAGTGCCACCTGTACTTCCGGTGAACCGGTATCGCCCTCAGCCTGAGCGTATTCCTTAACGATGACTTCTTTTTCAGCTGCAGATAACATGGTTTTTTCTCCAATATGCGGGTTTAGGTTCAGGGTACCCGCGCATATTTACAGGGACCCTATTGAAGGGCGGACGCAGCGACTCGCTGTTCCTGCCCACTGATTGTCCCGAGGGGACAAATTCTTATTTTTACACTCTCAATAAAGCGCAAAAATTAAAATACTACCAGACGCTTAGGCGCCACACGCCCATCGTCGGTCACTTCTGCCACACCCAGAAATAATGGATCTGGACTGTCGGGGGAATCCCCCCGATTTTCAAAGACGCGCACTATATCGCCTTCTTCGCTCAGTTGATAGACCTGCGGCACCATCACTGACTGCCCCTGACGGAAGTAATGGGCAGTATCTTCGGACAATTCCACCGCAGCCAAATGAGTGATTCCGGCATCCATCGGCAGCAACAAATCATCCAGGGCTTCAGGGGAACTGCTTTCACGCAACGACTGTAACGCCGCCAAACTGATCGTCTGGCTATCCTCAAAAGGCCCCGCTGCCGAACGGTGCAACTTTGACACATAGGCGCCACAACCCAGTCGCTTGCCGATATCCTCGGCGAGAGTCCTCACGTAGGTACCCTTGCTACAATGAATATCCACCTCGGCTTCGGGAAATTCTCCAGCCCTAAACGCTATTATCTCTAAAGAGAAAATGGTTACCGGGCGGGCTTCCCGCTCAATCTCCACACCCTCTCGAGCCAACTTGTATAAAGGTTGCCCCTGATGTTTGAGGGCAGAAAACATTGAAGGAATCTGGGTAATCTCGCCACGGAATTCCGGTAACACTTGCGCTATCTGTTTTTCTGTCAACAGCGGCGCGCCATCTTCACTGAGAATTTCACCATCCGCGTCTCCGCTGGCCGTAGCAATACCAAAACGGAAAGTTGCCCGATAGCGTTTATCAGCATCCAGTAAAAACTGCGTGAATTTAGTTGCCTCACCCAAGCAAACCGGCAACACACCGGTGGCCAAGGGGTCGAGACTGCCGGTGTGGCCACCCTTGGCTGCCCCGAACAAGTGCCGCACTCGCTGCAATGCACTGTTGGAAGATAACCCCAGCGGTTTGTCCAGTAGTAGAATGCCGTTGACCGACCGACCCTTGCGACGACGCCCCAAGATCAGCCTTCCTCAGAAGGATCTGGGTCGTGATGGCGTTCCTTGTCGCGATTTACCGCATACTCAATTAACGCCGACAGTTCCTGCCCGCGTTTGCCACTGAGATCGTAGATAAAATGCAATCTTGGCGTGATACGTAACTGCATCCGTTTGGCCAACAGGGTTCTGAGGAAACCGGCGGCGCCATTCAGAAGTTTTGCAGCCTGTTCGCTCTCTTCCACGGATTCAGCACCCACCAGATTGACAAACACCTTGGCGCTGGACAGATCGCGAACGACTTCCACGGCAGTGATGTTCACCAACCCCAACCGCGGATCGCGCATTTCATCGCGAATCAGCTGTGCCAACTCGCGCTGCAGTGCATCGGCAACCCTGTCATTACGGGTAAATTCTCTAGGCATAAATAGTGTCGGCTGTCAGTGTCATTAAAGCTGGCGTGCCACTTCCTTGATCTCGAAGACCTCGATCTGGTCGCCGTTTTTAATATCGTTGTAATCCTTCACGCCGATACCACATTCCATACCATTGCGCACTTCGTTGACATCGTCCTTAAAGCGGCGCAGGGATTCCAGTTCGCCTTCATAAATCACCACGTTGTCGCGCAACACCCGAATCGGCTTGTTGCGGAGAACCGAGCCTTCGATGACCATACAACCAGCCACTGCGCCAAATTTTGGTGAACGGAACACATCGCGCACTTCGGCAATACCAAGGATTTCCTCACGACGCTCTGGTGCCAACAAACCGCTGAGAGCCTTCTTAACATCATCCAGCAGATGGTAGATCACGCTGTAGTAACGCAAATCAACCTGTTCGTTTTCTGCCAACTGACGGGCTGCATTGTCAGCGCGGACATTGAAGCCAATCACCGCGGCGCCAGTAGTAATGGCCAGGTTGATATCGGACTCGTTGATACCACCCACACCAGAACCGACTAATGTCACTTCAACCTCATCGGTGCCGATGTCGTTGAGTGAGGACAAAATCGCTTCAAGAGAGCCGCGCACATCCGCTTTCACCAGTACTGGCAGTACACCTTTCTCCTGGCCTTCAAATGTGGCGAACATATTCTCCAACTTGGCGGCCTGCTGACGAGATACCCGCTCCTGACGCGCTTTTTCCTGGCGCATCTCGGCAATACCACGGGCTTTCCGTTCGTCTTCTACCACCATGAATTCTTCGCCAGCTGCCGGCGGCACGTCCAGACCAAGGATTTCCACTGGAATAGAAGGGCCAGCTTCTGCGGTGGGACGTCCGGCTTCATCGTTCATCGCACGAATCTTGCCGACACTTTCACCCGCCAACACCAGGTCGCCCTTGCGCAGGGTACCGGCTTGAACCAGCGCAGTAGCTACCGCACCACGGCCTTTTTCCAGACGGGACTCGACAATCACACCTTTCGCGGGAACGTTGCGCGGGGCCTGCAATTCCAGCAGTTCAGCCTGCAACAACACAGCATCCAGCAAATCATCGACGCCTTCACCAGTGTGGGCAGATACTTTCACAAACTGCACATCACCACCCCACTCTTCGGGGATGACATTTTTGGCCACCAACTCGCTGGTCACTCGGTCAGGGTCGGCAGATTCCTTATCAATTTTGTTGATGGCTACCACGATCGGCACACCCGCTGCACGGGCGTGCTGGATAGCCTCTTCCGTTTGTGGCATCACACCATCATCAGCGGCCACCACCAGGATCACAACGTCCGTGCTCTTGGCACCCCGTGCACGCATAGCCGTAAATGCAGCGTGTCCGGGCGTATCCAGGAAGGTCACCATGCCTTTCGGGGTATCCACGTGGTAGGCACCAATATGTTGGGTAATACCACCGGCTTCGCCAGAAGCCACACGGCTTTCGCGGATATAGTCCAACAAGGACGTCTTGCCGTGGTCAACGTGACCCATGACTGTGACTACCGGAGCGCGAGGCTCCAGATTTTCTTCCACAGTGCTTTGCAATGCCTGGATCAACTTCAATTCTATTTCTTCGTCAGACACCGGCACCGGCTTGTGACCCAGCTCTTCCACCACGAGGATGGCCGTATCCTGATCGATAGGCTGGTTGATGGACGCCATGGTACCCATCTTCATGAGCTCCTTGATCACCACCGCGGCCTTCACGGACATGCGCTGAGCCAGCTCGCCGACAGAGATCTCCAGCGGCACTTCCACTTCATGAATGATCTTGTCAGTGGGCTTCTTGAACTTATGCCTGTTCTCAACTTTGATTGGGGCAGGAATACCTGAACGCAAACGCGGCTTTTTCTCTTCGGAGACGTCTTCGACTTCTTCGACAACAGCCTTTAGCAAGTCTTCTTTCTTACGCTTGGGATCTTTGATAGCACCACGTTTTTTGGCTTTTTTCGGCGCCTCGTCACTGTCGTCAGAGGTATCACTATCTTTGACGTGCTTTTTGAGGTGCTTGTGAGCATCCGCGGCAACCGGTTCAGCCACAGGCGCTGGGGCCACAGGTGAAGGCTCTTCAGCCACTGCAACTTGCTCAGGTTCTTCTGCTTTCTCGGCAGTCTCTTCCTCTGCTTTGAGCCGCGCATCTTCTTCAGCCTTGCGGCGAGATTCAATAGCCGCCTGACGCTTCAGCTCTACATCATCCACCATGGAGCTGGGCAGGGCTTCCTCGACAGGAGCCCGTTCCTGAAGCTGCTCAACGTCCACGCCGGACTCTGCCATTTCATCGGCGCTACGTTTGATGTAAGTACGTTTTTTACGCACTTCCACATTGACCGTTTTACGGCCAGCACCGGTTTTCAGCGTGCTGACGGTCTTGCGTTGCAACGTTATCTTTTTGGGATCGCGCGTCTGATCTCCATGCAAACCTTTCAGGTATGCCAGCAGCTTCTGCTTTTCCTCATCGCTGACAGTCGCATCAGCAGATTTATGGGAGAGACCAGCCTCCTGCATTTGACTGAGCAGACGGTCGACGGATGCCCCGACAACCTTGGCAAGTTCGCTTACAGTGACTTCAGCCATCAGTTTTCCTCGATTTCCGCCTTCTTGTTTAATTGTCGCCCTGATTGGCGAACCAGGGTGCCCGCGCTGTCATGATCAGCTCAGCAGCACGCGCTTCATCCATGCTTGCAATATCCAGCAAGTCTTCAACAGCCTGTTCGGCCAGATCTTCCATGGTCACAATGCCACTGGCTGCCAGGGTGTGGGCCAACTCATCGTCCATGCCATCCATGGTCAGCAAATCTTCCGCAGGCTCGGAAATACCTTCTTCAGAAGCCAGCGCCATGGTCAACAGGGCGTCTTTGGCTCGCGCCCGCAGTTCCTCGGCGATATCTTCATCGAAACCCTCAATGCCTGCCAGCTCTTCCAGCGGAACATAGGCCACTTCTTCTACAGAGGTAAACCCTTCATCCACCAGCACTGCCGCCACATCTTCATCCACATCAAGGCGGTTCATAAAGGTAGACACGAGCGAGCTGGACTCTTCCTCTTGTTTGCTCGCGGCTTCCTCAACGGTCATAACGTTGATTTTCCAGCCGGTTAACTCAGAAGCCAGACGAACGTTCTGTCCATTGCGGCCAATGGCCATAGCCAATGTATCTGCTGCTACTGCCACGTCCATGGATCGGGCATCTTCGTCAACGATAATTGACTCTACTTCCGCCGGGGCCATCGCATTGATCACCAACTGTGCCGGATTGTCATCCCACAACACGATATCGATACGTTCGCCATCCAGTTCATTGGAGACTGCCTGAACTCGGGCACCACGCATGCCGACACAGGCACCTACCGGATCAATACGGCCATCGTTGGTTTTAACAGCAATTTTTGCACGAGATCCTGCGTCACGAGCGGCGCCGCGGATTTCAATCACCTCTTCCGCCACTTCCGGAACCTCGATGCGGAACAGCTCAACGAGCATTTCCTTGCACTTTCGGCTCAGGAAAAGCTGAGGCCCACGACTTTCAGAATTAATTTCTTTGAGAATGGCGCGGACGCGGTCGTTGATACGAAACACTTCGCGACCTACCAATTCTTCCCGGGGCAACACAGCTTCTGCGTTATTACCCAGATCAACAATAATATTTTCTCGAGTCACTTTTTTGACGGTGCCGCTGATCAGCTCACCCACATGGTCGCGATACTGATCGACCACCAGCGCCCGCTCGGCATCACGCACTTTCTGCACGATCACCTGCTTGGCGGTCTGGGCGGCGATACGGCCAAAGCCAATATTTTCCACCTTCTCCTCGAAAATATCCCCGACTTTCAGCGAGGGATCTTTTTCGTGCGCCTCTTCCAAGGTGAACTGGGTACCAAGCTCGGCGAGGGTGTCATCGTCCATCACTTCCCACCAGCGGAACGTCTCGTATTCGCCAGTGGAACGATCAATCACCACACGGATGTTCGCATCCTCGTCATAACGCTTCTTGGTCGCCGTGGCCAAGGCCTGTTCGATGGCCTGGAAAATGACTTCCTTGGAAACACCTTTCTCGTTGGAAACGGCTTCCGCCACCATCAAAATTTCTTTGTTCATTCAGTAAGCCTCGCAATCGCCCTCAAAAATGGGGAACGACATTCGCCTTTTCAATGCTATCCACAGGAAACAGATACTCGTGATCTTCGACAATCAACAAAATATCCTCGCCTTCAACACCATTCAGACGGCCCTTGAAATTCCGCCTGCCTTCGTAGGGAAAGCGCAGCCTAATGGCAACATTTTCCCCGACGTACCGTAGGAACTGGTCCAGCGTATAAAGCGGCCGCTCCAGTCCCGGCGAAGACACCTCCAGGGTATATTCACCACCAATCGGGTCTTCCACATCCATCAGGCTAGCCTGATGGATGTGGAA